>CAMDGN010000001.1 GCA_945897985.1 candidate division WWE3 bacterium
GGTGCCATTGAAACTCCTGGAGCTTCCATGAATGAGGAAACTAAGAAAGCAACTCTGCCTTTAATTCCAGCCGGAAGAATCGGAACCCCAATTGATATTGGTCGGGCTGTTGCGTTTTTAGCTTCTGACTACGCCGATTACATAACTGGCCAAGTATTGCCGGTTGACGGTGGTTGGACAATTCACTAATTATTTTTATTAAATTTTAAACCAAGGATTGATTTATTTGGCTCCCCCTAGTAGACATGTTTATAGCAGGAGATATTGAGTTTGGTTTTAGTATTTCAAACCTTAAATGCGTTGCAGAAACGTTGGCTTAATTTTCGGCTAGTCTTTTATAGATTTGCTTTATTATCCTTGTTGCGTACTCTAGGTCGTCCGTATTCTCAACATCTATAAGACTTACATGTTGATTGTAATATTTAAAGCTATTAGTAAAATACGATACTTTGCCTTCAGGGTCTTTAACATCTTGTGGTTGTGTTCTTAATAACTCTATTGTCAGTTTTGTACTCTTAGCTTTTACATTTACTAAATTCTTTGTACCTAATCTAAATCCAATATAGGACTTTACAGGTTTAATTTCCATACTTGGGTCTAGTTCAAGCATTCTTGTAGAAAGTTCTTCGAACAGCTCTTTGGTTTTAGACCAATCACCCTTTATATGGTCTCCTAATGTGTATGGCTTGACTTCTTTGGATACGACATTCATATCCGCACTTTTTGCTATTTTCTTTATACTCTCACTCTTTTTAGACGCTCTTAGTTGGTTGAACACCAGTATGTCTCCTTCGTAAGGGCTTACCTCCCAAAGTTCAATTGGTAAATCCTGAAAACCTATTGCTTCTTGTTGATATGTTGTGAAGGTTTCAGAGACAAATATAACTCTTATTTGTGACCAATCTATATCATCTTTTTGTAAATTCTTATTAAACTTTGCATTGTATAAAAGAACAAAATCAGCTTTGTTATTTAAAGCTAATGCTAAATAAGCAAATCCTTGGTCTATTACGCTAAAACTACGGTCTCTTTTGTACTCAATCAAAACAAATGTATTTATTTCCGTATCAAAAGCTACCGTATCAATTCTTAGATTATTAAGTTGAAATTCAGAAGTTACAAACTTTAACCCAAATACTTTATCTAGATTTTTTTCGACTAGTGTCTGTAGATGTTTTTCGAGATTAAACTTTTGATTACCCAAGGCTATAAGGTTTTCCCCTGATTTCTTATATATTTGCATAAGAGTATTGTACCAAAAGTGATAAAGTATGGTAATTAAAGTTAAAGATGTAATAAAGAAGTGACCAAATTGGAAGCAATAACAGAAAAACTTAATACCATTTATGATAGGGTTTCTAATATTCCCAATCTAAAGCATTTGATGCTATCCCTATACGAATATCTTGAAGTCTTTAATAATAATTCTGAGCTTATACCTCTAAACGACGCCATAAAGAGAATGGCTTATGAAGATACAAAACACATAAAGGATTTAGAAGAAAAGTCTCTGCAGGAGACTGAGAAAGCTTACAAATGTTTAAAAGCCTATCTGGTTAAAGAGCATATTACAGAAGATAGAGTTTTAAACGAAATAACCAACTATGAAGGTTCTTTTGCAGGAACTTATAGAAGTTCTTTAGGGAATTACTGACGATGAGTATGACAAATATTATGAAAGCTTTCGTTCAAAAATAGAGGAAATAGATACCCAATTAGCCATTTTACAAGACGCCGAGGATAACTACTATACAACCGCTAAATACTTGCTAGAGCTGGCTAATCGAGCATACGACCTATTTATAGGTTCGGAAGTGGAAGAAAGAAGGCAATTATTGAAATTAGTACTATCGAACCTAAGAGTAGAAGAGGATAAAGTTTGTTATGACGCTGTAAAACCCTTTGATTCAATACTCGTTTCTGCAAATAGTCAATTATGGCTCCCCCGCGTGGATTCGAACCACGAACCTTTAAGTTAACAGCTTACTGCTCTGCCGTTGAGCTACAGGGGAACAAACTAACTTGTAATTTATCACAAAAAAATGAGATTTTCAATTGATGAAAGGCTGATTTTACGAAGATTGTTTGAGTTTTTGATCGAGTTTAAACTTCAGAAAGAATCCCAAAGCAAAAAATCCTAAAACAAACACATGGATAAAATTAAGGGGGAGCTTGAAGTAGGATACAGGCACTTCAATTAGTAGGAATATTCCATAATACACAACCGCTAAAGCTCTAATTAATTCTTTTTCTGGCTGGTAGCCTGAGAACTTCAGAAGATAGAAAACAGCTGTAGTTAGCAGGAGATAGCCCCAAAGGAATTCGCTTACGTAAAGTATTAATTTCTGCATAGCCATTGCTCCAAGCAAGGTTTTCAAAAATCCTGAGCCATTTAGGTCTAAAGATTCAACAAATGTTTTTACAGTCTCCTTATTTATAGTAATTTCTTCCCTATTTCCCAAGACAGAAGCTAGAGGGATGTTTTGAAATTCTCCATCAACTTTAATAATTATTTCTTTAGAATTAAGAATAGCTAGAACTCCCTTATCAGAAAAATCAGCATAATCAGTTTTTTTAGAAATATAAATCAAATTTTTGGAATTAAGTTCGAGTGGAAATCCTGTATTTTCTAGAAGATAGCTATCTGCATTCAACTCAATATCCTCTTTTTTGATTTTAAGCTCAATATTTTTTTCAGAGATTACTTTAGAAAAATACTCCGACATTTTAATGGCTTCATTTTTAAAAATATTGAATTGAACAAAGTAGTAGACTGAAAATGAGATAATTAAATTTGACAGGGCGCAGAGCCCAAATACCGCAATTGCTTTTTTCAATTTTAATTCTAGTAAAAAATTCATTAACATATTCTATCAAACATAAAAATAAATATTCTCTTGATGTATAATTTAAAATGATGAGGTATCGAATTTTTCCTATATTTTCAATCATTTTTGCTTTTATAGTTATGAGCAATAATTCAGTTTTTGCTTCTGAATTACTTACAAAATATAATTTAATTTTTGCAACTAATCCACGAACAGGTTTGCAGATTTACGATCCTGAGCAAGTTGCCTATTCTGGAATTACCTTCGGCACCCAGCCCTACCCCGGAGCTAATGAAATTATAGATTTTAAATTAGGTGCTTCTACAATGAGGACTACAACCTTAAATCCTAACAAACCAGTTATCGGTTTCCCAGACGATTGTTATCCAGACGACCCTAATAATCCTGAAGGAAATATTTTAATTAGTGGAAAAATTATTTCAAATTTTACCAACAAACCAGTTAATGGTGCTGTTGTTGCTGTATTTATGGGAGCCGAGCACTTAAATAACGATGGAAATGACGGTAACGGTATGCAATATGATGATAAGTTTGTAGTTGGTGGTAAAGACATAAATGGAAGATTGACCAATCTTTATTATTACGATGTATCAAAAGATGGTGAGTATAAAGTATTTGCTTGTAACGCATATAAACAGCTCTCTGACTCTAGAAAAAGAGAATTAAAAAACACAATTTTTAGAAACAATACTTTTTGTCCTGAAGGATATGTAAACACGGGATCTGGTTGTAACTATTACGACTATACAAAAGCATTTCCTAAATTCTCTCTAGCTGTTATTTGTGGAATGGCAAACACTGTAGATTCAAGCCTTCCCTCACCTATAATCGGAGAAATCTATTCTATTGATAATTACAACGATTCTTACAAAGGAGGAAACCCCCCAACTTACATGAAAAAAAATAATTTTGATATCAGGGTTAATTGTCAGGAAAACCTTCCTTCGTTCCCAATACCATTATATTTGGAGTACGCATCGCCTAACAATGTTGCCTCTTGTAGAATGGATGACATCAGTCCCAGCTTAAAAAATTATTTTAACAAAGTGCAACTTCCTTTAAGAAATTTCCAGTTTGATTTAACCGCTTCCTCTGGAGGAAGCGTAATTCCGGACGAGGGTGCTCTACCAAATTGTGTAAATCCGGATGATATTTTTTGTCTAAAAAACTTCATTACTAAATCTTTCCAAAAACCTGAGTTAGGTAAAAACATTTATTCTTATGGAGCAAAAACTTACCTATCAGATCAAAATGTAAATCCAAATACTAAAGATGAGATTTTAAAATATGCTTCAGCTCATCAGTCCAGAACAATAGACTTGAGCGATGCTGAAACAAACGGTTTGACTGGCGAAGCTGGTAGAAACTTTTTAGCAAAAGATTCGGACTCCACATTTGGTCAATTTGACGCAAAAATGGATGTAAAATCTTTTATCGATGATGTTAAATTTGATCTTTCAAGTCTAAAAGATTTATACGCATGTTTCACAACTTTTAACTCACCTGCTATGAGAACTAATGCGGAATTAGATGAGGCCGATTATCAAAGAGCTGTCCGAAGTCCTGGAACATACAATTACAACCCAAATTTAAGAATCCCATCTTGTAAAGAATTATATTGTGGACAAGAATTTCTTCCTGATAATAGGGTTTGTAAGGTTGTTAAACCGAGTGTAGCTGAGGATGAAAAATATGGAAACAATTTTTCGATGAAAGAGAACGATAAATTTATTCAACTTAACGCTCTAACAGGTTACGGTCCGGGAGTTACTCTAAACCTTCAATCCCAAAAAGAAATTTCACAAAATTTGTTAGTATTATCTAAAGATTTAATTAATTCCGATTTTAATCCTAAAAAACCTTTTGATGGTGCTGTGTACAGATCTGTATCCAAGGTTTCAGACATTGTTGCTTGTTTAGATGATAATAACAGGCCTGTTTATTTAAATGATAATTCGTCGGGCAATGAAGGTTCAATTACATATACAGTAAATGATCAACAAACAACTTTTTACTCTCCTGTCCCCTTTATGAGTTATTTATCTATTCCTTATAATATTGAATTATTTCACTCAATTGTGAGCGATAACTATAAAAACCAACTTGGTCAAACATCCTCTTCTTTATTTCCAGAGCAATGTAATGGGGAAGGAGCCGATCAAAAATTTGCAAACTGTAGATCTGCTGTGATTCCAGGAGGTGTTTATTCTATCTCAGCGCTTAGATTAATTGCAAACATGTGTAGTAATGTAACAAAGCTTCCGACATCTGATGCAGGAGTCTTTAACAGGGTTATGGGATTAACAGGAGAAAATACCTCTAGTTTGATCAACAGTTCCACTTTAAATAGAAGTATGGATATTGAATTATCTGTGACAAAAATAGGTACCCCAGTTTCTTTATGTTTGTGTAAAGCGGGAGATTACAATTGTAATTATAATTCAAAATTAAATAATTTAGAAAATCCTTCAGACGCCGCAATTTCGAGTTTTATTAGAGATGGCGACCAAAATAATGGTAATAACTACTTAGGCGTTAAATGTAATAATAAATTTGGTAGTGAAGCAGTTAAAGATCCTTCTAAAGATTGTGCAGATATTGCAAATCGAAACGCTGATAAAAATGTTCCTATTACAAATCCAAACTTTGCTGGGGCAGGTGGAAACTCCTTACAGGTCAAATGGGCATATAGTTACGATATTTTTAAAGATGGTAGGGACGCCAATCACCAATGGATTTCATATTCTTGGGAAAAAACCGGAAGCGAGCTAACAGCTTATGACACTCCACAAAGAGACTTTTCCCAACTTAGGAATATAAGAAGTGTTTGGAAGAACGCAGCTGCGGGAGGTGTAAGTGATGCCTGTATTTATGGAAGTGATGCTGGTTGTTTATCGTTTCCAAGGTTAACTTTTGATCTGGATGATCACAAAGTTTCTGCCTTAAACAATACTGAGGCAGTCCAATCTCCAGATTCTGCAGATCCCACAGGAGTTAAGACCACAAATTTTTATGAACCTGGGGCAGGAAGTGCAAGTAACTACGTTAAAGGAGATCTAAAAGTTGTTCAAGAAACATTGGATGGTACCTCGGGAGACGTAAAAGTAAAATATCAATTTGATAATGCAAAATATGATCCAATTCCGGATTTATTAAATGATTTCAGAAAATATAGTATTTATGGTGCTGTTCCTGGAGGCGAGGAGTATTGTCGAGCACCTAAACTTACAACCTTATTCGACTTTAAAGCTAATGAATATAACTCTGTAAATCCTGATAAACCAAACGATTTAGTTTATTCAAGAAGTAAGGGTATCTACTGCAACGCAGCAATTCCTGAGGAGATGGAAAGGTGTGAAGATCCGGCAAACCGAAGATTTAGAGGTATGAATACTGCTGATGATTGTAGAAAGATCAAATGTTTATCTTTCTGTAACCAGATGAATGTTGACTATAATTTATATGCAGTTGAAATTGATCAAGGTCGAAAAAATTATTATTGCGTAAACCGAAGCCCTAATATTGGAGTTGAAATGCAAATGAATACAGGTGATGAAGGTTGTATACTTGATTACGTAAAAAGAATGAGGACTGTTTACGCCGTTCCTGCTGAAGTTGATTCAAGCTATGTTTCAGTTAAAAATGATCCTAGATTTGATAAATCAAATTACCCTATTTATAACAATAACTTATGTAAAAACCCGTCAACCAGAAATCCCGCTGATCCTTCATACACTTTTGATGGAGGAAGTTGTAATCCCTTTGTTGGAGATAAATTAAAAGATGGGGCTGCTCTGGAAAACACTGATTTCAATATCCCAATCAATATTCCTTAAAGTCAAACCTCCATAAATCTGCCCCTACAAATCTGTTGAAATATTTTAAATATAGACTATCATCTATATCTAATGACTAAAGGTTGTAATTGCCAAGGATGTTTCGGTTCTTTAGGAATTGATTCCAGATATAAAATTTATGAATTCCTAAAAAAGGAAGCTAAAACTGTATCTGAAATTGCGACTTTTATTGGACTTAAGCAACCAACTATAACTTACCATTTAAAGCAAATGGAGCTCTCTGGGCTTTTAAAAAGTCGAAAAGATGGTCATTTTGTTTATTATGAAGTAAGTGAAGTTTGTCCTCAAACCTTGAGAAGTTGTATTTTAGTTCCTATGAGAAGTAATTAATTGATCTGCCGGAAAAAATAATGTTAGAAATAAAAAATTTAAAAGTAAATATAGGTGACAAAGAAATCTTAAAAGGATTAAATTTAGAAATTGGTCAGAATCAAATTCACGCAATCATGGGACCAAATGGTTCCGGTAAATCAACCTTAGCCCAAACTTTAATGGGTCATCCTGGTTATGAAGTAACAGCAGGCGAAGTATCTTTCTTAAATGAAAATATTCTTGAAATGGAGCCAAACGAAAGAGCCGCAAAAGGCTTATTTCTTTCTTTCCAATACCCATCAGAAGTTGAGGGTGTAAATATTATTTCTTATTTAAGAATGATTTATAACCATTCTCATAACGAGAAACTTTCTCCAATTAAATTTAGAGAGCTCTTAAAAGAAAAAATGACAATTCTAGATATTAAAGATGAGTTTTTAAATAGATACTTAAACGACGGATTTTCTGGCGGAGAAAAAAAGAGAATGGAGATGTTACAGATGCTTGTGTTAGAACCAAAATTAGCAATTCTTGATGAAACTGATTCAGGTCTAGACGTTGATGCTTTGAAGGTTGTTTCTCAAGCTGTAAATTATTTAGCTGAAAAAAATGGAATGTCTGCAATTGTTATCACCCACTACACTAGAATTTTAAAATACATCAAGCCTGAGTTTGTACACATCTTAAAGGATGGAAAAATAATCAAACAAGGGGGAGAAGCTTTAGCTCACGAGGTCGAAGTATCAGGTTATGCTCCCTATATGAACTAATGCAAAACATTGTAATCAACAACGATTATAAAGAGAAATACGGATTTCACGTTGACTCTAATTTTACTCATAAAGCTCAAAAAGGTTTAAATGAGGACATAATCAGAGAAATTTCTACAAACAAAAACGAACCGGCTTGGATGCTTGAGTATCGACTTAAAGCTTACGAAATTTTCAAGAAAAAGAAAAATCCAAATTGGGGAGGGAACTTAGAAGGTATTAATTACGATGAGATTTGTTACTATCTTAGACCTACTGATAAAGAATTAAGAACTTGGGAAGAAGTTCCTGCTGAAATAAAAGATACTTTTGAAAGACTAGGCGTTCCACAAGCTGAAAGGGAGTTTTTAGCTGGAGTTAAAGCCCAATTCGACTCTTCAGTTGTTTACTCATCCTTATTGTCAGAACTTGAAGAACAAGGGGTAATCTTTCTCTCAACCGACGAAGCTCTTCAAAAATATCCCCACTTTTTCGAAGAATATTTTGGAAAAGTTATTCCAGCTGGAGATAATAAATTTTCAGCCCTAAACTCTTCTGTTTGGTCTGGAGGATCTTTTGTTTATATCCCAAAGGGAGTTCATGTTAAAAGACCACTTCAAGCTTACTTTAGAATTAATGCTGTCAACATGGGACAATTCGAAAGAACCCTTATCATTGCTGATGAAGGTTCCTTCTGTCATTACGTTGAAGGCTGTACTGCACCGGTTTATTCTAAAGACTCACTTCACTCAGCTGTAGTCGAAGTTATAGTTAGAAAAGGCGCCAGATTTAGATACACTACAATTCAAAACTGGTCAAACGATGTTTATAATCTTGTAACCAAAAGAGCCAGAGTTGAAGAAGATGGTGTGATGGAATGGGTTGATGGAAACTTAGGATCCCGACTTACAATGAAATACCCTTCTTGTTATTTAGTTGGTGAAAGAGCTAGAGGTGAGGTTTTATCAATTGCTTATGCTGGAGAACACCAACATCAAGACGCCGGAGCTAAAATGATTCACGCAGCTTCAAATACTTCATCAACAATTATTTCCAAGTCTATTTCTACTAATGGTGGAAAATCCTCTTATAGGGGCTTAGTTCAGGTAGCTCCAGGAGCTAAAAATGTCAAAGTTAGAGTTGAATGTGACGCCTTAATTTTAGATGATAAATCAATTTCAGAAACTTTCCCTACAATGAAGATCAATGATTCTTCAGCTCAAATTGAGCACGAGGCAACAGTTTCAAAAATTGGTGAGGAAAAATTATTCTACTTAATGTCTCGAGGTTTAAACGAAGCTGAAGCTATGAGTTTAATTGTTTCTGGATTTATTGAACCAATTGTTAAGGAGTTACCTCTTGAATATGCAGTTGAATTAAATAGATTAATCGAACTTGAGATGGAAGGAAGTGTTGGCTAATGAGAAAAGCAGAAATTTTAAAATTAACTCAAAACATTACTTACCAAGTTGTTGAAGATACAGATTTAATTTTGGATTTATTTGAAACTTCTTCTCCAGTAAAACTAGAAATTATTTTCGATAAACCTGGCGTTTCATGCCATCTTATTGGTATGTATGTTTTAAATGATGGAGAAAAATTAGATTTCACAACTATCGCGAAACACGAAAGTAGAAACACATCCTGTCTTCAAGATGTTAGAGGTGTGCTTAGAGATAATTCTGATTCTAAATATATTGGTTCAATTATTATCGAAGAAAATGCTTCTCAAACTGAAAGTTTCCTTGATGATAGTGTGTTAGTTTTAGGTCAAGGAACTAAAAATCAATCAGAACCAATTCTTGAAATTAAAAATAACGATGTAAAAGCGAGCCACGGATCAACAACTGGAAGAATTAATGAAGATGAAATCTTCTATTTACAATCCAGAGGCTTATCAAAAAAAGAAGCAGAAAACATTATTGTCGAAGGTTTCTTTGAAAAGTTGTTAAATCAAATCGAAGATACTACAATTAGAGAAGTAATTGCCGAAAAACTTGCTTCAAAACTAAATCAATAAGATGAATACTTCAAGAATAAAAAAAGACTTCCCTATTCTCAAAAGAGAAGTAAATGGAAAGAAATTAGTTTATTTAGATAATGCTGCAACTTCTCAAAAACCACTCTCTGTTGTTGAAAAAATTTCAGATTTTTATTTAACCAATAACGCCAATATTCATAGAGGTTTGCATACTTTAAGTGAGGAGGCTTCCGAGATGTATGATGAGGCAAGGGAAAATATTGCTGATTTCTTTGGTGCTGCTAAATCTGATGAAATTATTTTTACTAGCGGAACCACAGAAAGCGCTAATCTAATTGCCTTTGGTTGGGGCGAAAAAAATCTTAAACCGCATGACGAGATTTTAGTTCTACTTTCAGAGCATCATTCTAATTTTGTTCCCTGGCAAGAAATTGCTAAAAGAAAAAATGCTAAATTAATTGTTGAAAATATTCAACCTGATTACTCATATAACTTTACTGAAATGTATAAAAAAATTACTGATAACACTAAACTTGTTGTTTTATCCCATGCTTCAAATGTTTTAGGAAATATTTTAGAAATCAAAACTATCATTAATAAATGCCAAAAATTTAATCCAAACTTAAGATTTTTTGTGGATGGTGCTCAAGCTGCTCCGCATCTTGAAGTAAATCTTCAAAGCTTAGGTTGTGATTTCTATGCTATTTCGGGACATAAAATGTTGGGCCCAACCGGAGTTGGAATCTTATATATCAAAAAAGAAATTCAAAACGAGGTTGATCCAATTAAGTTCGGTGGAGGAATGATTAAAGAAGTTTATCTTGATGAAACAACCTTAAAAAATTCTTGTGAAAAATACGAAGGTGGAACACCAAACATTTCTGGTGTAATTGGCATGAGTGAGGCCATAAATTATTTAAGAGAAATTGGTATGGAAAATATTCGAAAACATGAGGTTGAGCTTTTGAAGTATTTTTTTGAAAAAGCCCAAGACCACGAAGATATGACTATTTACGGATCGATGTCACCTCTTGAGAGAACCGGTCTTGTTTCTTTTAACATAAAAAAAATTCATCCGCACGACCTTGCAGCGGTGTTAGCAAACGAGGGGGTGGCTGTACGAAGTGGACATCATTGCGCAATGCCGCTTCATAAACATTTGCAGATTCCAGGTTCAGTTAGAGCTAGTTTTTATTTATACAACGATGAGTCTGACATCGATGCTTTATTTACAGCAATTGATAAAGCAAGAAAGATTCTTTTATAATTTATGGATATTTATAGAGAAGAATTCATGGAGATATATAAAAATCCAATGAATCAAGGAAAAATTGAAAAAGCTTCTTTAGTTGAGCATGGTACCAATGAAGCCTGTGGGGATGAGATGGATCTTTATCTTAAGATTGAGAACGGAAAAGTTATTGATGCCAAATTTGAAGCTGAGTCTTGTTCTGTTGGGATAGTCTCAAGCGCAATTTTAACAGACGAAATTAAAGGTAAAACTTTAGCGGAAGTTAAAGCTTTTTCTAAAAAAGACCTTCTAGAATTAATAGGGGTAAACCTTACAACCTCTAGAATCAAATGTGCTACACTTCCTCTTGAAACGCTTGTAAAGGGCATTGAAGAATATGAACGAAAATAAACAAATAACTATAACTAAAGATATGAACTTGGGCGAGGTTGTCTTCAAATACCCTGAAGCTGCCGAAGTTCTAACTGACTACGGTTTGTCCTGTGTCGGCTGTTTTGCCTCCTCTTTTGATACCATTGAGCAAGGTGCTAAAATCCACCAACTCGATGACGAAGAGCTTAACGAAATGATTGAAAGAATCAATGAAGTTATAAACAATGGAGAATAAGAAAAAGATTCACAAAATTTATGTTGATAGAAAAGCTTGTATTGGAGTCGCTACTTGTGTGGTGATTGCTCCTGATGCTTTTGATTTAGATGATGAAGGAATAGCTATTGTAAAAGAAGGGGCTGAGAAATTAGACGACAACAAACTTTTAATGGCTGCTCAATCTTGCCCAGTGTTAGCTATTCACCTTTTTGATGAAGAAGGTAACAGAATTTTCCCAGCCAAACTTTAATCTGCTATCATAAATATAACCCCAATGATGAAGAAGATTAAAAAAATCGAAAGCCTCAATTATTTACTATATTTGGTAATAGTACTTCTTGCAGGAGTTGTATTTTTTGCTTTATCCTATTTTACGACAGGAAAGATTGTCGAAGTTACTCAGAACAACGAAGTTGACTCTGCTTTTGAGATTATGCGTGTTACTCCAACTGGTTTTGACGTTCAGGTACGAAGTGTAGGTGAAGTTAAAATTACATACTATATTGGTACCGATCCTCAAGTTCTAAATAAGTTTTATCAAACTTCTGATTTTGTTAGGGATGATTTATTTCAGTATAGAAGTCAATTAAACGGTAGAAGTAAGTTTGTGCAGATTGAGTTTGAAAAGAGTGATGGAACTAAACTTAAATCCCAGATCAAAGAAATTTCAAATTAACTTGTGTTAGAATATCGCTATAAATTGGGAGTTTAGCTCAGCGGTAGAGCGTTCGTCTTATACACGAATGGTCCATGGTTCGAATCCATGAACTCCCACCATTTATATTTTCCAAAAAATTAGATAGGCAAAATGAAAACGGGACCATATTAATTATCGACTATTGCTGATGCGCATCATGTGATGGGCGAGCGTGTCTGATAAAAAATATAGTCCCGAAATTGTAGTCTTTATATCAGAGGCGCTAAGTCCTCTGAGATTCAAAATCTACATATCTTCCTCCCTAATATTTACATCTCTTTTTGAATGAGGTGAGATGCAGCCTCTATATTTAAACACGACATTTCTGTCGTGGAATACCCAAGTAAAGCGGTGTGCCCGCTAAGACTTGTTCTAGTCAATGTATGTCTAGATATGGGTATTATGTCACAAACCGCCTTCCTTGTCAATACTATAGGCTTATCGAAGAATGCAGTTGAGCCCAAACTTGATCTGCTTCCACCCCATAAAAGGGAATAGAAGATTTTCGTTACGGGAGCAATGCTTTATGTCCTTATACTCAAGGACATAGCCCTTGCTTAGAGCTTTAAGAAACTTCTCACGGTCTCTTACCCAGATTGTCTTATGCCACAATTCCTGAGGTATGCTTAAAACACTCATATCTTCTCCTTTATAGTGTGTTTATGTGGGTTAATTTTATTCTTTTTTGGTGAAATATCAAGAAAAATTGATTATAAATGCTTATAAAATGAATAACGCCAGCAGAACGAATCTTGCTGGCGTTGAATTTGGTTGTTGTCAGACAAACGATTGTCCGACCACAACCAGTCGTACCCGAGAATAGAATACCCCGTTTCCGTATCGGGTTTCCCCAACTACGGTTTGGGTGAGCTGGAGAACCTCGCGGTCCTCCTTACCCACCCAATTGGGGCGAAGAAGGTACCCATTTTTTAGGGTACCCTGTTGGGTTAGCGCCCCGTGGCGCTCTGCCAACACTCGTTCTTGTTCGGTCATAAAACCTCCATAATATTGAAAGTCCTTGTATGTATACGCTTTGGTATTACTACCTTAGCTGTTATAAATATTATAGGGTATATAACTAATTATGTCAATACTATAGGGTGTTTATTAAAGAATGCTTAATTCTGAAGATTCTTGAGCCTTTGGATTCTCGATGAATTCAAGGTATTTCTCGGTTGTAGAAAGTCTCTTATGGCCTGATATTTTTGACAAGGTTTGGATATTGGTTCCGTTTTGTAGGTGGAAAGCTACAAATGTATGTCTTAAATCGTTAACCTTAGCGTCTTTGATTCCAGCTAAATCAAAATACCTATCAATAGTAGATCTAATATTTCTAATAAGAATTGGATTTCCAGATTTAGTTATAAATAAGAAATCAGATGCCACCCTTGGTCTTTCTTCTAAATATTTTTTAACTGCAGTAACGGCAGCTTTATTTAGAGGAATTTCTCTTGCTGATACAGCGTTCTTTTTTGGAAGAGTTAGTTTTGGAGAAGTTGATTCAACTTCTACTCCACCAACTTTTAATTCTGAAAGTTCACTGATTCTAAGTCCTGTTTGTAGCAGGATTTCAACCATTGCAAGGGTTCTAACGTCTTCTCTACACGCGTCTCTTAAAGCTCCATATTCTAGTCTAGATAGAATTCTAGGTGCTTTTGATTCAACTTTAGGGTGTTTTAAGTCCTTTGAAGGATTTACTTTTACAAATCCCTGGTTATTTAGATATTTAAAGAATGTCTTAATTGAGTTAATTTTTCTAGAAATTGATTTAAGAGTATAATTACTGGATCTTAAGCTGTCGATAAATTCATTTAAATTATCAAATTCTACTGTAAGTAAGTTTTCAACATTTCTAGCTTCTAGATGGCTAATAAGTTGCTCGATATCTTTGGTGTAGGCTACAACTGTAGTTTGAGGTCTTCCAATCTCTTTAAGGTGTTTAATGAAGTTTTCGTGTCCTTTTTTAAATTCCATAATACTATAAGTTAAGAATAATAACCTATATTATCAAATAAAGCAAGGATATTAAAGACCTTGCAATTTGAAAATTTCAGTAATATATTAATTGATACTATGTTCCTGCCATTCCTGCTTAAGAAAATAATCCTACCTGGTATTGTGCTCTTTGGTTTTTACCAGATTTACATGACAATTGACTCTGTTTACCAAACTTCCGAGAAAAAAGACGACTTGAATCAGCAGATATTAGGGCTAAAGGATCAAAAAAGAACCTTGGAGGATAAATTTCTAGTTATAAATTCAGATGAGTTTGTTGAGATGGAGGCTAGAACGAAGCTAAGCATGAAAAAAGAAGGTGAAGAGGTGTACCTTGTACCATCGACAGTCGCTCCTGCTGCAGAGAAAGTTGATTATATTGAGACTGACGCAAGGCTTGTTATGAAGAAATCAAATTTTTCCAAGTGGGTAGAATTATTATTCTAGTTTGTTATACTTTATAAACTCGATAGCGGGGTGGAGGAATGGTACCTCGTCAGGCTCATAATCTGAAGGTCTCGGTTCAAATCCGAGCCCCGCAACCAAAAATTCAATCTTTCTATTAAAATTTTCGTAAATTTTGTTAAAATACTAACATCGCCGATATAGCTCAGGTGGTTAGAGCGGACGTTTCATAAGCGTCAGGTCAGTGGTTCAACTCCACTTATCGGCACCATAATAACCTATTGATAATAGAAAACTATTTATTGAAATTTGTTAAACATAGGCTAGAATAAGTTATCTATGGCCAAAGATCAAAATTCAAAACATGATAAAAAGCAAAAAGAGTTAGAACTTTTCCTTAAAAATTCCCAAAAAAAGACAGGTAAAAATGCACAGCCAAATATATTATTTTGGATAATTATTTTCGCAGTAGGTTGGATTTTGATTTCAACCATATTTGAAAATTCAATGTCGGGAACTGACAAGCCTTTTAACGAGTTTATCAAGCAAGCTAAAGACGGCAATGTTCTCAACTTAACTGTTGTTGGAGATGAAATTAAAGTTAAGCTTACAAATGGTGAGGAGTTTTCAGTAAAGAAAGAATCTAACTCTACCATCGACCAAATCTTAATTAATAACCAAATCCCTGTTTCTCAGATTAAAGGAGAGTTGAAGGTTGATAAGAAGATGTCTTTTGAGCAGATTATTTCGCCTCTTTTAACAATTCTGTTACCAATAGTAATCATCTATTTTATTTTTAAACAAATGAGGGGTTCTTCAAACGATGTGTTTAACTTTGGAAAGTCCAAAGCAAAGTTATTTTTTAAAGGACAGCAAAGCATTACATTTAATGATGTGGCTGGTAACAAAGAGGCAAAACTAAACCTACAAGAAATTGTCGATTTCTTAAAATACCCAGATAAGTACAGAAAACTTGGAGCTAGAATTCCAAAAGGAGTTCTATTAGTCGGAGCTTCTGGTGTTGGAAAAACACTTCTTGCGAAAGCTATAGCCGGAGAAGCTGGTGTTCCTTTCTTCTCCGTAGCTGGATCTGAATTTATGGAGATGTTAGTTGGAGTAGGATCCTCAAGAGCACGAGACTTATTCAGAATGGCTAGAGAGCAACAACCAAGTTTAATTTTTATTGATGAGATTGATGCAATTGGTAGACAAAGAGGTATGGGTATTGGTGGTGGTCATGATGAAAGAGAACAAACTCTAAATCAAATCCTTGTTGAAATGGACGGTTTTGATGAGAGAACAAACGTTATTGTTCTTGCTGCAACAAATAGACCTGACATGCTTGACCCAGCTTTGGTTAGACCTGGAAGATTAGATAGAAAGATCAGTATTCCATTACCAGACTTTGAAGACAGAAAAGGTATCACTGAGATTCACATGAGAAATAAACCTTTCGAAGATAATGTTTCTGTTGACGATATCGCAAAGAAAACAGTAGGATTTAGTGGTGCTGATATAGAGAATATGTTAAACGAAGCTGCAATACTTGCAGCCAGGGAAAACTTTACAAAGATTACTCCAAAAAATATTGATGACGCCTCCTTAAAAGTTACAATGGGTGAAGAAAGAAGGTCTCTAATTACCGATGAAGAGAAAAAAATCATTGCCTATCACGAGGCAGGTCATGCTTTAGTTGCTGCAAAGTCAAAAGACATGGACCCTGTATATAGAATCTCTATTATTCCAAGAGGTGGGTCTTTAGGTCATACCAGCCTTCCACCTGAGAAAGATAGGTACAACGAGACCAAGACAAGACTACTATCTATTATTGCAACAATGCTTGGCGGTAGGGCCGCAGAAGAAGTTATTTATGATGAAATTACAGTTGGTGCTTCTAGCGATATTGAGAGAGCAACTTCTTTGGCTCGAAAAATGGTTACTGAGTTTGGAATGTCCTCATTGGGACCAATCTCATTTGATGGTCATCATGGAAGCTACTTCTTAGCTAAAGAATTAGGTGAAGGCCCGCTTTACTCAGAAGAAACTTCCGCAAAAATTGATAGAGAGATTAGAGAGATTATTGAAACTTCACATAAAAACGCAGTTAAGATCCTAAAGGACAATCGAAAAGCCTTAGATGAGGTTACAAATAGACTTCTTGAGAAAGAAACTATTGATGGAACTGAGTTTATTGAAATTTTAAATTCTAATTAATAACATGCGAAAAATTGTAATTGTTGATACTTTTAATTTCCTTCATAGGGCATATCACGCTATTCCAAAATCATTTAGAGCCCCCGATGACACCCCAACTAACGCGGTGTATGGTGTGACTTCAATGTTAATCTCTTTGATAAATGAAACCAGGCCAGATTGTATTGTTGCGGCACTAGACTCAAGAAAACCAACCTTTAGGTCCGAAGAATTTTCAAATTACAAAGCTCAAAGAAAAGAAATGGAAGATGATTTGAAAGTTCAAATACCTTTAGTTTTTGAATCAATAGATTTGCTCGGGATCTTAAAAATAAATTGTGAAGGATATGAAGCTGATGATGTAATTGGAACTTTAGTTACTAAACTTGAGTCAGAAGAACAAAACCAAATTTACATTGTTTCAAATGATAGGGATATGTGGCAATTAATTTCTAAAAATGTTTTTGTTTTAATTCCAAATACCAAAGGCGGTTTCGATAAAATTGATGAAGAAGAAGCTTTAAAAAGATTAGAGTTTAACAAAAAACATTTAGTTGATTACAAGGCCTTAAGGGGAGATACTTCAGATAATATCCCCGGAGTGTATGGTATTGGAGAAGTAACAGCTAAAAAATTAATTTCCCAATATGAAACTGTTGAAAACATTTATAAACATATAGACGAGATTAAACCTGAGGGCCTAAAGACTAAATTAGTTGAAAGTGTGGAGATGGCCTATATGAGTAAGAAGCTTGCCACAATTATACTTGATGCCCCAATCCAGTTTAAAATAGAAGATTGTCAGTTTAAATTAGTTATTAGCGACGAACTTGTCTCCTTTTTAACAAAAATGAATTTTAAATCTCTTCTTAGAAGGCTAAATGTAGATATTGATAAGAAACTGCCTGAAAATCAGTTAAACTTATTTTAAATATGGATTTATCAACTCGTGCAATTGAAATTGCAGAATTACTTCAAAAGAATAACGATTCTCCTGAAACTGAGCTAACTACTTCCAATGAAAGAGAGCTTTTAATTGCGGTATGTTTATCAGCCCAAACTACAGATAAAAAAGTAAACGATGTGACACCTGCTTTATTTAAAAAGTATCCATCTTGGGAAACACTAGCTGACGCAAACTTAGAGGAGCTTCAATCTTATATAAGGCAAGTTAATTTCCATAAGGGTAAGGCTGAAAGACTAATTAAAGCTTCAAGATACATTCTAGATAATTTTAATGGCAAGGTTCCGGATACAATTGAAAGCTTGATTGAAATTCCTGGTGTGGCTCGAAAATCCGCCAACGTTATTCTAAATGAAGTTTTTGATAAAGCTGAAGGGGTTGTTGTGGATACCCATGTTACTAGAGTCTCAAATCGGTTAGGTTTAACTTCAAACCAGGACCCCAAGAAGATTGAGAAAGATTTAATGGCAATTTTGCCTAAAAAATATTGGAGAAATTTTTCTGGAAATATTGTCTTACTTGGGAGATATGTCTGCAAAGCAAGAAAACCTGCATGCGATAAGTGTCACTTGAATCAAATTTGTCCCAGCGCCTTTAAGATTTAGTTTTGAGGGTAGATTCGATTAATTTCTGCTAAAACTTCGGTATTTAAATCTTTGTTTTGTAGATCAATAAGTTTTCCATTTAGAAAAATAGCTGGAGTTCCTTTTATTTGTAGATTTGCTGCGTCAGTTAGATCTTGGTCAACTTTTGATTTATTTTCAGCACTATCCCATTCTTTTATAAATTCATCTTTATTAATTCCCAATCTTTCAACGATAGCTAAAATTGAGTCTCTATCAAGTTTTTCTGCGTCAAGTAAGGCGTTGTGCATATCTTCGAATTTGTTAAATTTAACCGCTGCCTCAGTAGCTAAAGCTGCAGAGTAAGAGTTTTCATGACCTGGATTATCTTTTAGCGGAAAATTTCTAACTATCAATCTAAGTTTATTTTTATTTCCTGCTACTAAGTTTTTAAGTACTGGATTTATTGTTTTACAGTATGGGCATGAGTAATCCAAAAATTCAACAACAGTTACCCGAGCGTCCTTGAATCCAATGACCGGATCTTTTTGAGTAAATAAATCTTTTTCTTCAATAGGTGTTAATGAGGGTTGTTGGTTTGGAGTACTTTGTCCTGCAATTATTATAGAGATAAATACAATTGCTGTTGCGATTCCAATATAAAAAATAGGAGTATTTCTTTTGAAGTATTCTTTCATTTTCAAATTATATCAAAGATTATAGGGAAATTTATTCTTCAAAGGGAAGAAAGGTTGCAGTTGGAATTTTTTCTTCGACTTCTTTTTTGGATAGAATTCCGTTGATGGCACCAACCTCTGTTAAACAGTAGGCGGAGTTAACGGTTCCCCAAATTAAAGCCTCTTTCATCGATTTGTTATAGAAGATAGCTGCCAAAAATCCAGCTGAATGTGAATCTCCTGCACCAGTTTTATCTCTTATTTCAAGTTTTTCGTTAAGAACTCCAAGTTGAGTTAGTTCGCCGTTTGAAAAACAACTAGAGCCGTTTTTTCCGTTAGTAATAACACTCATTTTGACTCCTCTTTTTTCTAATTCTTCGTGTTGTTCCTTAGTGGTGTTTTTGTTAGTTATATAAAAAGCTTCTTCTTTGTTTACAAATAAGATGTCACAGACTTCCAAAAATTTGTTAAGCTTTTGAGGCCCTAATTTCATCTGAGTTGATCCTGGATTAAATGAAACCATAATATCTCGGTTTGATTTTAGGTATTCAATTAATTTATCCATATAACTTTCAAAATTCCCGGCTTGAGAGGAGTAATGAATCATCTTCGGTTTGGTGGGCCAGTTTTTTAATTCGTAGTTATATTTTTCGTGGTATGTAAGAATTGTTCTTTCATCTTGAAAAAAGATTATTTGGTGAACATTAGTAATTTTATCTTCGTTAAGTCTAGTATATGTTGTATCAACTCCTCTTTTATTGAGTTCTGAGATGATTTGGTTTCCAAACGCATCAAAGCCTATTTCTGAATCAAGAGAAACTTTAAGGCCTAATTTTGCAAGCCCTACGCCGGTATTAATAGAGTTTCCAGCAATTGTGGTTTTATACTCTGATACAGAAATTTTGGATCCAAATGGAAAAGATATTTTGCAGTTTATCTCGTCTTTTGAACAAGAGATTTCTGCTTCGTCGATTTTTAAAAATTCATCAATTGTGGAGTCACCAATCATTAAAATATCCATATTATTTTTGCCTCTCTAGAAATTGTAATATTTTTTTAGTTATTTGTTTGGAGGAGATTCCATATTTTTCGTATAAATCTTTTGGATCCCCACTTTCTCCAAACGTGTCACTGATTCCTATTAATTTCACCGGATAATTTTCCTCAGCCAATGCCTCCAGAACTGCTGAACCAACACCCCCATGAATTTGATGCTCTTCGATCACAACACCTTTTTTAGTTTTGGAGAGGGATCTGACTAAAGCTTCTTTATCTATTGGTTTTATAAATGGTAAATTAATTAATTCGATTGAAATTCCTTTTTCGTTTTCAATTTCGCTAACCGCATTTAAGGCTTCAAAAAAAATTGGTCCTGATACTATAACAGTTAAATCTATACCTTCAGTTATTAATTGAGCTTTCCCAAACTCCAGGGGAGTATTAGCTGCTGTTATTTGAGGAAGTTTTTCTCTATATGACCTGATGTAAACGGGACCCTCGTAATTAATTGCCAGATCAACAGCTTTAACCATTTGCTCGTAATCAACGGGATTAATAATTATTAAATTAGGTAAAACTCTTGTAATCGCAATGTCTTCTAAGGCTTGGTGAGTGGCGCCATCTTGCCCAGTCAGAAGCCCTGCATGATGTCCTATAATTTTCACATTTGAGTTTGAGTAACAGATTGAAACTCTAACTTGATCCCAATTTCTACCTGGAGAAAAAACTGCAAAAGAGTTGATAACTGTTATATTTCCGCAACTAGCTAAGCCCGCAGCTACGCCTGCCATATTTTGTTCGGCAACTCCTATTTCAATAAATTGTTTGGGAAATTTTTTAGCAAATTCTTCGACTCTGGTTGATTCTCTAAGATCCGCACAAAGAACAATTAGGTTTGGATACTCTTCTCCGTTTTTAAGCAAAGAAAATCCTGCCCCGTCTCGGATAGATTTTTTGTTAATTAAATCTAAGTTTAGATTGAGGGCAGGATTTAGCATTTTAACAGTTATTTACACTCAACAGTTTTTTCTTCTTTGTCGAATGAAACATCCCCGTTATTTTTTTCTAAGATAACCATATCGATCGCAATGTTTGATTCTTCTGGGTTTTGACAAGTTTCACCAGGTTTTGAAAGTTGAATCACAGCATCAAGTTTGTTCTGTTCTGTGTTTTTCAAAATTGATTTTACTTTAATTGAGAATCCTTTAGTATCATTTGTATTTGTTGTAACTACAAGCAATCTATTTTTTGTAAAATCAACGCTTGGCATTTTGATTTTGTTTGCATCATCAACAATATTTTTTACTAAATTATCAAATTCTTCTTTTGAGTTAATGATAGCTCTTTGTTTTTCAATTTTTTTGGTTGAAGCAATTACTGCCGGGAAGCCCTCAATTCTAGTCATTGCGTAAGGGTATGGTTTGAAGAAATCTAAAATATTTTCTTTCATTAAAACAACTCCTAGAACAACAACAAGTACGACTATAATTACTGCAGGTATTAAAAGATTTGATTTATTTTTTTTCATTTTTGTAATTCTTTTCTAGAGATTCGATAGCAAGCTTTGCTTCTGACTCTGATGGTGGTTTTCCATGCCACTCAAATTTATACTCCATAAAATCTACGCCAAAACCTGGAATAGTATTGGCAATAATGACTACTGGTTTACTTATTATAGTCACAGATTTGGAAATTGCCAAATAAATTTCTTCCATATTATTTCCGTCAATCTCAAGTACGTACCACCCAAAACTTTCAAATTTTTCATTTAAAGGATCTAGGTCTAGTATCTCCTGAGTTTTACCTGATATTTGAATATTGTTCTTATCGATTATTAAAATTAATCCTGGAATTTTTCTAGCGCCGGCCAGCATAATTGCTTCCCAGGATTGTCCTTCATTTAATTCTCCATCACTTCCTAAAATAAATGTTTTGTATTTGTAATTTGTTATTTGTGCATTCATTGCAACCCCAACTCCAAAAGAAATTCCTTGACCTAAAGGTCCTGATGAATTTTCTACTCCTGGTAAAGAAGTATTGTGCGGATGACCCTGGAGTCTTGAATCAATTTGTCTAAAAGTAAGCAATTCTTCCTCAGGAAAAAAACCTTTTTTAGACATGGAGGCATATAAAACAGGGCAAATGTGCCCATTAGATAGAATTAGTCGGTCTCGGTTAAGTTCGTAAGGATTTTTAGGGTTTATATTTAGAAATTTAAAGTAAAGTGCTGCAAAAATATCTGCCATTCCTAGAGAACCTGCTGCATGACCAGATTTAGCATGGGTTAGCATTTTGATAACGGATTTTCGTAACTCGAAAGAAATTTCTTTGAGCTTTGTAATTTCTTCAACTGAAGTCATTAAAACAATTTGGAGTTACCGTTGTTTTTTTCGGTTATTCCTAGTCTATCTAAATACTCCAAAACTTCCTCTGGGGTTGTTACAACTTTAAACAAATCGGTTTCGTGATTTACTATATGTAAATTTTTAGTTAAGACGTTAAGAATTTCATTCCAAAAATCTCCATAAAGTAGAATTGGTTTGGAATCTGGTTCGTGAATCCAAGATGAGACCCAAGTCATTCCAAGTTCTGATAGCGTTCCAATACTTCCTTTAAAAATAATGTGAATATCTGTGGTTTGAAGCATTACTTTGGTTCTATCAAAATAATCTAAAGTAATAATTTCATCGTCATATGTATTTTCTAAATCAATCCCTTCATAATGGATCTTAGCTTTACCTGGGTGGTATGTAATAACTTGGGCATATTTTCCTGCAGCTTGGGCGCCAAGGGTTGCAGCTCTCATCACACCTGGTCCACCACCGTTCACAACCACATATCCCTTTTCTGCAATCAATCTCGCAACCTCAAACGCATCCTTAAATGGCTGGTCTTGGGGAAACCAGGCTGAGCCTCCTAAAAATGCAACCTTAATTTTTTTATTAATTTTCATCAATCTTTCATTGAAATATTGTAATTTTTTGGTTGGGTTTGGGTCTTTGAAAATAGCTGACCCTATTCCTAAATTATTTATTTTTTCGGTAACCAGTCTATGAAGATTTTCCTCATTAACTCCCCCATCAATTTGAATTGAAAGTTGCGGATATTTTTTATGGAAATCTATTGCTTCGTGAAGCGGTTTTTCAAGTAACTCTTGTCCCTGGTAACCTGGGTTAACTGTAAGAAATTGTACATAGTTTACCAAATGGGAGTATTTTTCTATTTCTGAAACCGGTGTTTCAGGATTTTTGCAAATACCAACATTTTTAGTTCTTTTAAGCATTTGCATAATAGCTTTCTCAGCATTTTTTGATTCAACATGGATAATAATTGAATCATTAGGTTTTAAAGGTATATCGATAAATTGAAGTGGGTTAGTTACCATTAAATGATACTCAACTCTAGCTTTGGTAGAGATTTTCTCAAGGTCAAGGAAAGTTTCAGCTGATGTAAAAACCCCATCGCAAACATCAATTTGAACTTTATCGGCGTGGTTCTCAACCAAGGCAAGTTTTTTTTGAATATCTTTTAAATTTTCTTCTAAAATGGCAGGTATTATCATTTTTATTTTAGATTGAACTATTTTCTATTATAGATACTTTTTCGATTCTTCTCAAATGTCTTTCTTGTGGTTCAAAACTTAATTCTGAAAAAGTTTTAATAATTTTCATAACTTCGTCTTCACTCAGAAATTCAGCCGGAATACAGATTACATTAATATTATCATCACTAATTAAACTCTTCGTATGTTCAACTGAGAAAGTTAAAGCTGACCTAATTTTTTTAAATTTATTCGCCGCAATGCAAACCCCACCCCCGTTATGACAGATTAAAATTCCTTTATTTTCATTTATATTTTTGTATAAATTTTTAACTAGAATGTAAACGTAATCTGGGTAATCATCCTCTTTAATGAATTCTTTTGGACCCAAGTCCTTAATGTCTTTGAATTTAGCTGTGACTTTATTTTTCAAATCAAATCCAGCATGGTCTGAGGCAATAAATAAGTTCATAAATTAGTTTTTAATCTAAATATTTTGAAACCTCCGTAGATTATAAAGATTAAACTGACTAAACTTAGAAATCCTAGGTAGTTACCTTTTGTATACTCGATGAAAAATCTAATAGCACCGTAGTTTAGAAAGAACAGTGCTGTTATAACCCCATCTTTTTTATTTATTTTAGAGGCAATCAGGAGAATTCCGAAATTAACTAAATTTAATCCCATTTCATAAAAAGAATAGGGAAGCAGCTCTTTGTTAGTTATATTTCCAATTCTTCCAACAAACTGAGCGATTGGAATAACTAAGAAGATTCGATCGGTTAGGTGATAGAACCTGGCTTTGTAAATTATGGATAAAATCATTATTGTGAAATAACCAAACACAATAGCTCCAAGAACTGAAAACCCGTATGAAGAGAAGATTAGGTTTGGTGTGACTGAATAGAACATGTAATTTTCAAAAACATGAAAAATCTTGGCCCCGATTAAACTGAATATAACAGTATAAAAAACTAGTTGCCAGAAAAAGTCGTGGTCAACAATGTGATGAACTAGTTTTTTTGCAATGTAAATTAAAAGACAGACAGCTAAAACAACAAAAAAGGAATAGTAATTCATTTGAATGAGTAGATGGCAAGGCCAATTGAGGAAATAATTACTAAATTATAGATAATTATAAAAAATGTTCCTGGAGTTTTTTTAAGAATCCAGAACCAATCATTGGCATGTCCTTGGAAGTAAAAATAAAAAAATCTAAACACAGAATTTAATTGGATTGATATCACTAACGCTTTAAAGAATATTGAAACATCGGATCTAACTAAAAATATTGAGAAAAAAATTAAGGAGATTTGAAATAGAGCGCTATTTAAAGTTTTATTTTCAACTTGATCACTATGAAAAATAATATAATTAAATGCACCTGTGTAGTCTTTGCTTTTGATGTAATCCTTTAGCATTCCAGAAAACTGATCGGCTGGTTCTAGAACATAGGTATGTAGAAAATAATCTAAATCAAGGAAAAATGTTCCAAGCAGTGATCCTAAGATAAGTAAAATTAAGTCTACAGTGTCTCCTTTATAAATTTGAGTTACTAATACTACCGCTAAGGAAATGCTGAGAATAAAGGGGATTCGATAATATTTAAATAGGTTAGTTTTGTTCATTCTTCTTTTTCTTTAATTCTGTTAGTTTCCACATAAATATTTTTCCTTTTGTAAGACTTCTTTCGTTGGATAGGGCAAAAAGCCTGGCTTCTTCTAAAATATTTCTATCAGTTGATTTAGCAAGTTTGATATACAAAGCGCGTTTAGTTGGATCTACAAGCTCATCAGCCAATCTATTGCCATAGGCTTGATACTCGTATTGATTTCTATGGTCCTTCTTAACATTTATTTTGGTTGCAATTTCCGAGATTGACTTCATTTACCAGCTTCCTCTCGGGCTAGATCGCCAACAATTGGTAATTTAATTTCTTTATTGTTGTAAGCGGTGTAAATCAAATAAATCCAGATTAAAAAGAAAGCTGTTGTAGAGAACTGGACTATGTAAGTTCCAATCAGAGGAATGTAATTAACAATTCCAATAAAAATTAAAAAGAAAGTTGAAAAATAAATTGATTGAAGCGCATGAAATCTAACAAACTTATTATTTTTTTCAGATTGCAAAATTAAAAGACCCGAGATAAAAAATAGAAAGTAAGCATTGGCAGCCTCTACATTAGGTTTCATATGGTAATTTTTTTGAGCAGTTTCGGCAGGCATATTTCTATTATATTTTATTTGCTTTTAAGTTGGTATATATCTTTTATTTCCTCTAAAGATGTTGAATCTATTGGTCCTTTATCTTCTCTAAAATTCATAAGTCTTGGGAATCTAAGAGCCAGCCCCGCTGTATGAATCGGTGATTTACTAATTTCATCTGCTCTTACTGTAACAACAATTTTGGGTTTTACCCAGATATCAGGATACATATCTTTTTCGACGTCAAAATCTTTTGGTTTTTCTTTAGTTTTAATTTCATCACAGTCTTTTTTGATTTTCACCCATTCCTCGTCTGTAAGCCCCGATCCAACCTTAGAAATAGTTTTATAGGTATTGGTTTCGGAATCAAAGATTCCAACTAAAAATCCACCAATTCCAAATTCAGATCTAGACCCTTTTCCATAAAAATATCCCATTACAACAACGTCAAGAGTATCCGCGACTTCATCTTTTTCATTTCTTTTAAATTTAATCCAAGAAAAAGCTCTGGCCCCAGCTTCATAATTTGAATCAGGTTTTTTAGCCATAATTCCTTCTAATTTTCTTCTTTTAGCTTCGTTGAAGAAGTCCTCAACTTCTAAAGGATCGCTGGTTTCGATATGAGAATCAATTTCAATATTTCCACCCTTTTTAACAATTTGATTAAGTATCTTTCTTCTTTCAAGAAGTGGTAGGTTTAAAGTTTCTTTTCCGTTGAGATAAAGAATATCGAAAACAAGGTACTTTAATGGAATTTGTAAGGCCATTTCAGCTACATTATGCTTTCTTTTTCTTTGAATAGTTTCTTGAAAGGGAAGATACTCCCCAGTTTCTCTATTAAATCCAATTGCTTCTCCATCTAAAATCACTGATTCAACATCAAGCTGATTTATTGCGTCTTCAATAATGTCTGGATATTGATGAGTCGTCTCTTCAAGGTTTCGTGTAAAAGTTTTTACAAGGAATTCCTCTTTTGCTCCAAATAAATTTTCGGAAGTTTTTTTGTTTGATTTATCAAGATGTAGTTGTACCCGTGTTCCATCAAATTTAAATTCGCACCATACTTTACCCATTTTTTCGATAATTTCTTCTGGAGAGGAAAGTCTTTGAGCCTTTTGAGGATTTACAGGAACTCCTGGAGTAATTTTAATCTTATTAATTCCTTCAATCCCATGCTCTTTAATTTGTTCGGCAATGTGTCCTATATCGGGATGTCGGTTAAAGGCGTCCTCGATTTGTTGCTTTAGTTTTTTGTCATTTAAAAATTTACACAATCCATCAACAATTGTTAGTTCTGTAAATCCGAGTCTATTGTTTCCTAATATAATTCTAACTATGAATTTATTTGATAATGGGTCAAGTTCGTTAAGTAGGTTTAGAATCTTTTGGGATTTTTTATCCTGTGAACCAGTACCCTCAATCTCTGCAATTTCTACAAGTTTATTGTACGCTTCGGTAAGTGAGAGGTTGGAAGATTTTTCTTTTGAGAGAGTCAAGGTTACAGAACCAAGGTCACCTTCTTTAGAATAGATTTGATTTATTTTTTCAACTTCTTCGCCTGAAAACATTGCTAAAGTTTTTACCATTTGCTTATCAGCAAAATTAAATTTTAAATCTGCAAACGGGGCTTTAAGAGTTCCAAGTGATAGGTAAATTCCATTTTTAATTTCTGAAGGTGAAAGTTCTTTAATCATCTCAGCTAGAATATCGGTCATCTCTAGTCTTTTTGAGGTTGAATCTAGTTTATCTAAGAATTGACTAAATTTATTAAAATTCATAATTTGATTATATCAATGCTTTAGCTCATATTTTGAAGATTTAGTTTTACCAGTTTTAACAACTAGATCTAAATCCCCAAGAACTCTCAGATCTCTAAGAATTGAATCTTCGGATATATCTGGAAATAATAGTGAAAATTGGGAGTTTTGGATAAATTTATAGTCAAGTAGGTACTGATAAATTCTTTGTTGTCTTAGCGTAAGCTTTTCTGCATTTGGAATGCTTTGTTGCTTAGATTGTTTTTCAAGAAGTTCGTATTTTTCTTTTAATATTTGTATCTGAAATAAAATGTTCTCAAGATAAAAATCCAGCCACTCGGTGTAATCCTCAGTTTTTTTAATGTATTCAATCGCGTCGTTGAATTTAAATCTTTGAAGATTGAAGTTTTCTTGATAGGGTATTATCTCAACAATGTCAAAATTATTTGAAATTAGAAACATTTCTGAAATTAAATTTGAAGTAAGGGATGAAAGTTTTTCATAAGGGTGTGCAATTTCTAATTCAGCTAGAAGTATTCCTGAGACAATTAGCGGGTGGGTATTTTTTGCATCATCTGAATTCAACCACTCAGTTATTAGAGAGATTTTGGCCAGAATTTCTTCAGGTAGAAGTTTATTTGGAATTTTCTTAACTCTAAAGGCTACATCGTTATCAGTAATTTTTTCGCTAAGGTTTTTGAATTTTTTATCCCACCCTAATTTCATCTTAGATAATTGGTCCAGGTTGCTTACAACTTCAATTATTTTTAAAATCTCATCGTCAAGATGGGGTGAAATGGAGTCAAAATGTTTTTTTATATCGGTCAGATTAACATCGTAATCTTCTAAGAGCAGTAGGTTATAAACCTTCTTTTCTTTCGATTCTTTTTTAAGTGAATTTCTAGAGAAAGGTAGTACAAAAGTGTTTTCAATATAGCCTCGGGACCTTTCAATTTCTGAGATATTTTTTAAAATTCTATTGGTGATCGTATAATCAGGAAGTAGCATTTTATTATTATAAATTATTTTCGCACATTTAACGCAAAATTACTAAAAAATACTGTTAATTCAATCTAAAAGCAGTGTTTCAATATCTACTATTTTACAGTTAAAGTCTTCTATCTCAGCTATTTTAAAGACAGAAGTAATAATAGTTTGTTGTTCTTTGATTATTTTTAAAATTGCTTTTTTATGTTTCTCATCTAATTCTGAAAATATATCGTCTAATAGAAGAATTGGTTTCTCACCTGTTTTTTTATATATAAAATCAAGCTCGAGTATTTTTAAAGCAGTAAGTGCCATTCTTTGTTGACCTCTAGAGCCGAATTGGGAAATATCTTTTTTATTCATTTGAATCTCAAAGTCATCTTTATGTGGTCCAATTAGCGTAGTTCCCAACATTAATTCTTTTTGAGAATAAACCTCGAAATTTTCCTTTGATATTTCATTTTTAATATAAATAAACTTAATCTCGAAGTTGTTAAGTTCGAATTTCTCGTTAAGGGAAAATATATTCTCATTTAGAAAAGAAAATAATTCATTTCTTTCGTGCTGGATTTTTGAACCTTCTTTGATTAAGAAGTTGGTCCAAAAATCTAGTTGCTCCTTACCTCGACCTGTTTCTTTGATTATTTCTAACAATTTATTTCTTTGTTTTAAAGCTTTAGTGTATTCAAGAACCGACTTTTTATATGAATGTGATATTTGGTAAAAAATTGAATCTAGGTATTTTCTTCTTGAAGATGGAGATGAGAAAATTAAATCTAGATCGGCTGGTGTGAAGATGACTGATTTTAAAATTCCACTGAAATTAGAAATACTTTTTGCTACTTGATTGATTTTTACTTTTTTTGATGACTTGTTGTTAAAATCGTTTGTTTTTTCAATCGTTAATTCCAGGTTATACCTATCTTCTGTATTCTCAATCTCAGATTTAATTCTTAAAAAAATTTGATCATAACAAATTAAGTCTTTATCGTATTCGCTTCTGAGTGATTTTGTAGTTGAAAGCAAGTGAATTGCTTCTAAAATATTGGTTTTTCCAAGACCATTTTCTCCGTAGATAAAGGTTAGATTATCATCAAAATTTATATTTAATGTTTTGTGGTTTCTAAAGTTTTGAAGGTATAAATTTTTAATTAACATTAAGGGATATTATAGCCGGATAATATTCTATTCAATGTCAAACTCAGTAGTGCACTTCGAACTTATTTTTGAGTATCTGTCGTCGGAGTTAATAAACGTTGCTCTAACCTGGACTTTTTGAGGTCTGGATCCCGTTGAAAGGTCGACCCTGTTGAAGTCTTCATAAGAAACTAGTATTGATTTAGTGTCGGTTTTAGAAGTTGCTTTGCTTATTACATAGGGGTCGGATTTAGTGAAGTAGATTGGGTTTGCATTAGCAATTCCGTTAATTTCTTTTTTAGATTTTAAGTTACTTAAGTTATAGAATTCAAAATCAAATCTTTCGATACTTTTGGATTTTGATGTCGCTTCAATTGTTAAGTATTGGGTCTTTTTTAAGGTGTAACTTCCATTACTATTTATGGTGCCACCGCTTAAGGAAATATCTTTACAATTATCTATTCCTGAATCTTTATCTAGCTCAAACTTTACAGTGCAAGGTGCTATATTTTCAATCTTAGAGTTGGCTGTTGGTTTTATGTATACCAGAGCTTTAATTGATTCTGGGTATTTATTTTTGTTATTCAAGTCAGGTTGGTAAAAATCTTTCCAATCTAGTTCTAAATTAAAAGTGTTGGCTCCTTTAGCTTCTTTTGAAACAGAGAATGCTTGATTATTTCCACCTGATTTGTTGTATGAAATGAATTTATATTCTTTAATTCCGTTTACGTTATTGTAGTTGTCTAAATTTTGAAACCTAAATTCGTATGAGTAGGTTGCTGGCAGGTTTGACTCTACAGACAGCTTTATTTTTTCTCCGTCTGAAAGTTCTTCGTTATTGATTTTAAAATATTTGCAGTAAGAAGGTGTGTTATCAACTGTAAATTTTGCAAAGCAGTAGGCGGGTTGTAGATATTTTTTATCATTTTGATCGACTACTGACACCACCATTAGTACTTCGTTTGGTATTTTACTTTTATTATTTAAATCTTCTTGAAATAAATCTTCATGCAGAGCGCTTATATAGTCTTTATAAATCCCGTTTTGTTGGTTTGTAGCCGGACTGATACCAAACAATGTTTTTCCTTGTACAAAAGAAATGGGTTTTAAAGTTGAGTAGTCGTTGTTTTCAAGAGAATAAAATTCATAAATAAAGTATTTAGGTTTTAAATCTGACGCTTGAACTGTAATGTCAAATCTTAACGGATTTGATGGCTTTAAAACAATTGTGTTGTCGACCGAAGACGCGCTCAAGTTTGTACATTTTGGAACATCGTTTGGAATTACTTTAGGTTTCTCAATTTGTTTTGCAAGCGGATCAATTCCTTGGCTTTGTAAGATATTTTGACAGAATGAGCTTTCAGGATTTACTTCAAGTGCATCACACTTTATTTTGCATAAAGAATCTTTTGAATTATATTGATCGGGATTACAACATATTCTTTTTTTATTATCTAAAGTTTGGGAATCAAAAACTTCTTTACATTGGCCGCCTTGAAATGTGTAATAAGCTGAATAGATTGAAAAACCAAGGTATGAAAGTACGATTATAAAAAAGAGGTAAATAGCTGCAGATTTAATCTTGTGATGGTGAGTAATATGTATTTTTGGGTTCATGGCAGTGTTAAAAATATTATATATTATTTGGCTGGCAATGGGGACAGTAATAAGAAGATCTTCCTTTGATTTTTATTTTAACAATCGGTGTTTCACAGTCGGTGCAACTCGTTCTCTCGTAAATTAAAAAATGATCTTGATACGTTCCATATTTTCCGTATATATCGGAATACATCTTATCCTTTAAACTTGAACCCCCGTTTTTAATTCCTCTTTCCAGAACAATTTTTGCACTGGAGATTATATTTTTAATTTGATCGATTGATAGATCTTTTGCTTTAATTAGTGGATTAACTTTGGAGTGAAATAGGGTGTCGTTGGCATAAATGTTGCCTAACCCTGAAACTAGAGTCTGATCTAGCAGTATATTCTTAATTTCTGAGTTTTTTTTCTGAATTTTATGCGCAGTTTTCTCGATTTTTTCTATCGATTCTAGCAGTGGTTCGTAACCTGTGTTAATTGAGATATTTTTTTGAATTTTTACTTTGCCAAATTTTCGGGTGTCTGTAAAATTTATAAAAAATTTCTCGTTACGGGAATTTATAAATTCCAACCTTAACTTATCCCAACCAAACATCTCTTTTTCCTTTGAAAACCTGATTCTTCCTGTCATCCCTAAATGAATTTGCAAAGTTAGGTTTTGAAAGTGTATCAGAATATATTTAGAAATTCTATCTACATCTTTTATTTTTTCATTTTTAAGTAATTGAAATTCCTCAGAAGTTGGGATACTTCTATAGACTTCAAGTATTTCAGTATTGATAAGTGTTGAACCTGGAAGGATTTCTTTTAGATCTCTCGTAATGGTAAAAACTTCTGGAAGCTCCGGCATTAATTATTTTTTTCAGAGAAGCTATTCCATTTATCTTCAATAAAATCGCTCAAATTTTTTATGAAGTATTTTTCATTAAATTTTTGAGCTCTTTCTGAAATCTCCTTCCTATCAAAAAAATTTTCGTTAATTTTTTTATCAAATTCAAGGAATTTATTTGTAAGAGAGTCTAAATCGATCTCATCAAAAAATAGACCATCTTTGTTTTCTAAAATAGTTTCAAGAGGCCCTCCTGATCTGTGAGCAAGTACTGGAATTCCGTGCGAAAGTGCCTCCACTGGTGCAATTCCGAAGTCTTCCTCTTTTACAGGAAATAAGTATCCTTTTGCATGAGAAAGAACTTCATGTAACTCCTCATTTAAAACTTTACCTAAGAATTTAATATTCTTTTTGGCAAGATTTTTAAGATTTTTTTCTTCGATTCCTGTGCCAATTACAACTAATTTTTTCTCAATGTTGTTAAATAGCTCAACAACTAAGTCAAAATTTTTGTATGAAGAAAGTCTTCCAGAAATTACGTAATAATTTCTAATGTCGTTTGCTTCATTAAACTTGGAAGTTTCAACTGGCGGATAGATCACAATCGATTCTCTTTTATAGAACTTTTTGATTCTTTTTTGAACTTCTTTTGAGTTTGCAATTAAGAAATCAGGTCTCTTGGCTGCAGAAAAATCCCAGATCCTTAAATAGAAATCTAAATAGGCAAAAAGAGGCATTAATAAAATGTTTTTTCTTAAAGTACTTTCAGTTGAATATTTGTATAAAAATCTTGGTGGAGTATGTACATAAGAAATGTGTAGCTGATCCGAATTTGTTATTACAGATTTAGCCCAAGCGGTTCCATCTGAAATTATTAAATCATAGTTTGATAAATCGAAATCTTCAAATCTACTAGCCATTAAAAATGTAAATAATTTTGGAAATCTTTTCAAAACAAAATTCATAGCAGGAGTTTTAATATTTCTGGTTTCAAATTTTTTTGGAAGTTTTGATAGATCTAATATTCCGGTATAAATTGGTGCCTCTGGAAAGAGTTCCATTATTTTTTCGAGGGTTTTTTCAGCCCCTCCGTATTGATTTAAGTAATCGTGAACTAAGGCAACTCTTGGGTTTTTATTTAATTTCATAAATGAATTATAACAACCATTAAGATATACTTTTAGTATATATGGAGATGATCAAAAGAAACTCACCTTTGTGGGAATATTTAACACCTGAGATGAGGCAATTGGCTGTCGAAGGGGAAAGACTTCTAAGCACTTGCAGTCTCCAAGGCGAAGTGGATATAGTTGATTTTTCCTATTTAGTTTTTCCTTGGGGAAAGCTTTATGAGGGATTTTTGAAAAAGATGTTTCTGGATTTACAATTTATTACACCTGAGGATTACTACGGCAACGAAATTAGAGTTGGAAAATTGCTTTCTTCTGGTTTTGGTACCAAGCCTCCGCATAGGCTTTCTATTGTCAAAGAGCTAAGTTCTGCTAAAGTCTTTGGGGAAAATTTAACCAAAGTCATGAAAGCTGTATGGAAGAACTCAAGAAACATGATTTTTCACTTTTTCCCAAATAATATTTATAGTATTGATTTGCCAAATGCCAAGAAGCGAATCGAGGACACTGTTAAATGTATGGAATTAGTAGTGAACAGATATAACTCAATAAAATGAAAAAAATCGCTGTTGGACTAAGCGGGGGTGTTGACTCCTCTGTAGTTTTATTATTGCTTAAAGAGCAAGGTTACCAAGTCACAGGAGTTCATATGCAGTGTTGGGATTACAATGAAGAAGGTTGTAGCGGTGAGCAGGATAAAGCTGATGCTGTCTCAATTTGTGCTCAACTTGGTGTGCCATTTAAATTTTTAGATTTCCAAAAAGAATACCAAGATAAAGTAATTCAAAATTTTTACGACGAATACAGTGCTGGTAGAACCCCTAATCCTGACGTTTTGTGTAATAAAGAGATTAAATTTGGAATGTTTCTTGAATGGGCATTAAAAAACGGGTTTGATTCCATCGCCACAGGTCACTATGCCAAGGTTGAGACAACTGATGTACCAAGACTATTTATCCCAAAAGACAGATCGAAAGATCAAACCTATTTCTTATATAGAATCAACTCAAGTCAACTTTCGAACATTATGTTCCCCTTAGGAGATTTACTAAAAGATGAGGTTAAAGAAATTGCTTTTCAAAATAACCTAAAGAATTTCAATAAACCTGAAAGTATGGGTATTTGTTTTATCGGTAAAGTTAATGTCAGAGATTTTCTCAAGAGGAGAATTGACGAAAAACCAGGAAATGTTTTGAATTTTAAAAGTGAGGTAATCGGAAAACATCGGGGCGTACCTTTTTACACCATTGGTCAAAGACACGGCTTTGAGATTTTTAAATATACCGGTACCCCTCTATATGTTATTTCAAAAAACGCTGGGACTAACGAGTTAGTTGTCGGAACAGATGAAGAAGCTAAAAGAAACTCTTTTGATGTTTCGGAAATTACATTTATAACCGAGCAGTTAGAGGGAAAAAATGAACTAAACGTTCGAATCAGGCATTTAGGTGAACTACATAAGGCCAAAGTTACATTTGATAACCTTGCAGCCAAAGTTCAATTAAAAGATTTTGTTTTCGGAATTGCCCCAGGACAGTCTTGTGTTTTTTATTCTGATAATAATCAGGTTTTAGGTGGCGGAATTATTAATTAGTTTTGAAATTACTTTTGGTAGATATTTTTTGAAAATTATTTTTCAAGACAAAATAATCCCCATTTAAATTTGATAAAGTGTTTAATGACTTAGAATAAGGGTCAAAAGTTGATTCTTGTTTTTCAAAAGTATTATTCTCAATTTTCCAGATCGAGTAAATCTTTTCATCCGCATAGGAATCAAATCCATTAAATTTTAGTCGAACAATATTCTCAATACCTTGTGCTTCATTTAGAAAATTACTGATTCCAAATTGATAGGAAGTATTTTCTTTGTATAAATAGTTTTTAAAATCAAATATAGGTGGTATTTTGTTGATAGTTAGGTTTGTGGGAACTGAGCTTATATTTAAATTATTTATAATTGAAATAGTTCCAACGTTAATCTGATTTGCTCGACTTAGATTTAATTGGTAGTTTAATTTTTCTGGTTTAATTTTCCATAAATAGGCACTTTGCGAACTCCAGGGATCTGTAAAGCTTCCAAACCATCCAAAAGGATCTACTTTATTATTCAAGATTTTACTACCCTTATAAGTTGTGAAATGGAGATGGGGGCCGTTAGTATTCCCACTCATTCCCACTTTTCCAATCTTTTGATTCTTAATTACGGTTGTTTTTGACTTGGTTACAAGGTCTTCACTCGAAAGATGCCCATATAAAGTTATATATCCGTTTGGATGGGAAATCATAATTGTATTTCCAAGACCACCCTCTTGATAGAAATACGAAGCTTCCCCTGATTCAACAGCATAGATTGGAGCGTTCAAAGGAAGTCCGAAGTCAATTCCGTCGTGAGATGAGTAATAGAGATATGGTTCGGGTAATTCCTTACCAAGGAAATTCAGTGTAGTTTTTGAAAATTCAGTCTCCTCAATCAGGTTTCCTAGGTAAGGAAATCTATGATCAAAGTAGGAGGTAATTTTGTCGTAAAGATCATTTGAGTTTTTAAAATTAAAGGGAACTTCAAAGATTTTAGGTTCATTAAAATCAAATACTAATTTACCTTTAAAAGAGCCGTAGTAGTTGAAGTTAAAATACAGTGTTAAATCTTTTTCACCGATAGCTTCTATATTTCTAACTTGATAGACCGAAGGAACTGTAGTAGTTGACTTGTAGAAGTTAACTCCATTATCGTTTGAAAACCAGAAGGTTGTGGTACTGGTATTTGTTTCTGCAACAAAGAAGAAGTTTTTATATTTTTTAAAAAATGTTACTTGGTTGGGAAAATACCTCTCGTTAGTACTAATTCCAGTTTTAAAGTTATAGATTTGAAATCTATTTCCTGAGATTGAGTAGATTTTTTCATCGTCAACCTCAATGAAAGAGGGCCTAACTCCATAGTAGATTTGAGTTTTTATGTTTGTTTGATAATCGAATTTGTATATGTTTCCACGACTTAAAACAAAAACATCGTTTGAGTTGGTTTTAATATCATCAATGTGTGGCCCGTAATACCCATCTCCCAAAATTTGCGTCAGACCGGTTCCGTCTTTATTTACAACGTAACAGCCGTGTACAGTGCCTCCAACATAGACTTTATTTTTAAATTGCGCAACTTTTCTGAGCGTGGCTTTAATACCAATGTTTGTATAAGATTTAAAATCCTTTGAGATTTTGAATAACCCCTGCTGCCCGTTGTAAGTATTAAAAGAGGTTGCGTAATAGTAATTTTCATCTTCAACCATATCGGTTATTTTTAAATTACCTAAAATTTTGGGTTGAAAATTAAGATTGCCCTCGGTATCGATATAAAGACCGTTAAACAGTGTCGAACCAGAGTTCTCGCCTAAAAGTATTCCGTTTTTTACAACTTTAATATTGTCAGCAATTATTTGGGCTCTCGGGGAGTCGTAAATTGTTAGCTCAGCTCTTGCTCTACCTATCAAGCAAAAAACAAATATAAATAAATAAGTCACCACTTTTATCATAAATTTTGTACAATTATGACTAGAAAATTTAAATATTTTTGGTGATGCTTCTATTTAAAATAGAATATAAAACTTGCCTGTACTGGTGTATTGATTTTACTATTTATTACTATAAAATAGGGTCTATTGAACCTTGATAATTGAATATTTGATGAGGAAAATTAATTACCCAATAATTATTTTTCTATAAGGTTAAAGTTTTAAGCAGACAAAAGAATTGTTTCTTTGAGAATTTGATCCTAGTTCAGAATGAACGCTAGCGGCGTGCCTAATACATGCAAGTCAAACGGGATTTTTAAGTAGCTTGCTACTTAAAAATCTAGTGGCGAACGGCTGAGTAACACGTAGGTACCAACCCATATCTCTGAAATAACTCCAAGAAATTGGAATTAATGTCAGATGTGAAGGCAACTTCAAAGATTTATCGGATATGGACGGGCCTGCGGCCTATCAGTTAGTTGGTGGGGTAATGGCCTACCAAGACTACGACGGGTACCGGGACTGAGAGGTTGAACCGGCAGAGGGGCACTGAGACACGGGCCTCACTCCTACGGGAGGCAGCAGTAAGGAATATTGCGCAATGGACGAAAGTCTGACGCAGCAACGCCGCGTGAAGGATGAAGGTTTTCGGATCGTAAACTTCGTTATAAGCACCGGCTAACTACGTGCCAGCAGCAGCGGTCATACGTAGGGTGCAAGCGTTATTCGGATTTACTGGGCGTAAAGAGTTATGTAGGTGGTTTTGTAAGTCAGGGGTTAAATACCACAGCTTAACTGTGGCAGGGCTTCTGATACTGCATTACTAGAGTTAGTTAGGGGTCAGCAGAACATATGGTGTAGTAGTGAAATGCGTTGATATCATATGGAATACCAAGGGGGAAGCCAGCTGACTGGGACTATACTGACACTGAGATACGAAAGCGTGGGGAGCAACACGGATTAGATACCCGTTTAGTCCACGCTGTAAACCATGCCTGCTAGATGCTTGAGAAATTGAGTGTCGAAGCTAACGCGTTAAGCAGGCCGCCTGGGGAGTACGGCCGCAAGGCTAAAACTCAAAGGAATTGGCGGGAACCCGCACAAGCGGTGGAGCGCGCTCTTTAATTGGATGCTAACCCAAAAACCTTACCCAGTCTTGACATGCAGATGCTAAGCCTAAGAAACTAGGCCTCCTTCGAGGGTTCTGCACAGGTATTGCATGGCTGTCGTCAGTTCGTGCCGTGAGGTGTTCACTTAAGTGTGTTAACGAACGCAACCCCTATCGTTAGTTGTATCACTCTAACGAAACTGCCTAGGTAACTAGGAGGAAGGCGGGGATGAGGTCAAGTCAGGATTGTCCTTATGACTGGGGCTAGAAGCACGCTACAATGGGGTATACAGCGAGAAGCAACATGGTGACATGAAGCGAATCTCTTAAAGTACCCCTCAGTTCAGATTGAAGGCTGCAATTCGCCTTCATGAAGTTGGAATCGCTAGTAATCGTAGGTCAGCTATACTACGGTGAATACGTTCTCGGGTTTTGCACACACCGCCCATCACGCCAGCAAAGCTGAGGCCACCCGAAGTACTTTTTTTAAGGTCCCACGGTGGAATCAGTGATGAGGGTGAAGTTGTAACAAGGTAGCCGTAGGGGAATCTGCGGCTGGATCACCTCCTTTCTAGGGAGTAATGGATGCTTTGACAACAGACTCTTTATTGAGCTGCATTTGGAAACACTTGCAAGAGCTCAGGTTAATCTTTGATTAACTCGATTAAAATCTTATATTCTCTATCGATGATAGAGTTTCCCTACTATTTTATTCGTTAAAACCTGTTGAAAACGAGCATGCTTTGTATCAATTGACTTGTAAATACAGAGTAAAACCATCAATCTCACGATGGTAAAAGTTGGTTATACAGATGAGCCTAAATCTGTAAGACGAACAATTCTTTTGTCTATTTAGAGCTTTAATCATCAAATATTCAATTATTTAGGTTTAATCACCAAATAATCCCAAAACATTGAAAATAAATTACACAAACTAAATTTCTTAGTTAGATAATTTTAATTAAGTTGTTACTATTGTGGAAATTTTTTAATGGTGGGACCGAATGGACTCGAACCATTGACCTCTTCCTTATCAGAGAAGCGCTCTAACCACCTGAGCTACGATCCCAAGTATTTCAATTAGACGATTTTATCATAAAAAGAATCAGATTTTGAGAAATATATTTATTTTAAATAACTATTATAATTTTTGAATATCTGAAAGGAGAAGATATGCCTAAAGAGGTTATTGTTTGCCAATGCCCTTGTGGTTGTGGTCGAGTTACTCGCGAGACTCACAAAATCTGCCCTTTGTGTCGGGAAGGAAAGCACCCTCGTAATCCGTTGCTACCGCCAAAAAGCGCAATTACAACTCAATGTTGGGATTGTGACAATTTTATGGTATTTGATGTGAAAGCGAAGATGTTTAAATGTCCTGAAGGCTGCAGAAGGTATTGCGATTAACGAATGAAGGGGATTTTGGTTTTGCAACCAAAATCCCCTTTCTCTCACTTGCAGCAATCGCAATTGCCGCAGTGGGTGCCGTACATTCCGTCGCTATTTTCATAGCGGTTGCAGTTCCGACATGCGTCGCCACTTTGGCGCACTTCCATCGGTGCTGCTGTGGGTTTTTGAATTGGAGGTAACTCAACCTCCTTGTAAAGGCGTCCTCCTACAAATTCATAAACTTCCCCGAAGAAGTTTAACTGACAAACACCCATAATCTTCCTCCTTTTATATTATAGGTTATAAATATTATACAATTTTTTGATGTTTTTTTCAACTTATTTTTTTCCTACTTTCTCCCCAATTTTCGGTAAAACTTCTTGTTGACATTTAGTTATAAAAAAATATAATTGTTCTTACGGAAATGGAAAAGCCCAAATGGCTGGTGGAGAATTTTACCTTCGTAACAAAGAAGCTCTGATTCAATCCAAATTATTTTAAATAATAATATTACTCTAAGGAAGCTACTCTTGGGCCCATAGCTTAGTTGGTAGAGCGCCACTTTTGCACAGTGGAGGTCAGGAGTTCGACTCTCCTTGGGTCCACCATAAAAACCGTATATTTAAATTGAACTTTGAAAATTGAATAAAATGTCATATTAGCATCTTCAAAAAACGATTTAAGATAATTAATGTGTACGGTGGATGTCTTGGGTCTTTATGCCGATGAAGGACGTGTAAGACTGCGATAAGCCTCGAGGAGCTGTCAAATAGCGCTACCACTCGGGGATTTCCGAATGAGGAAACTCAACCCAGAGCAATCTGAGGTTATCATTAACTAAAAACTTAGCAATAAGCCATAGGTTAATAGAAGGAGACCCGGCGAACTGAAACAACTTAGTAGCCGGAGGAATAGAAACTAAATCAAGTATTTCCTAAGTAGCGGCGAGCGAAAGGGAAAAAGCCCAAACCCAAACATTTATGATTGGGGGTTTTGGACAATCCTGTTTTTAATAACAAAAAGTTAAAAAACTTTTTTGTAGAAGAATCTTCCTGGAAAGGAAAGCCATAGAGAGTTATAGCCTCGTATTCGAAACGAAAAAGACTTTTGGGTTGATCCGGAGTAGCATAGGGCACGTGAAATCCTGTGTGAAAATAGCTGGACCATCAGCGAAGGCTAAATACATAAAGACACCGATAGTGAACTTAGTACCGTGAGGGAAAGGTGAAAAGAACCCAGTGTATGGGAGTGAAATAGATCCTGAAACCGTATACAAACAACCGGCCAGAGCCTCTGCAGCAATGTACGAGGTGATGGTGTGCCTATTGAAGAATGATCCGGCGAGTTAATAGTGCGTGCAAGCTTAAGCAACTAGTGTTGTGTAGGCGTAGGGAAACCAAGTCTGAAAGGGCGATTAGTGCGTATTATTAGACCCGAAGCCAAGTGAGCTAACCATGAGCAGGATGAAGCTTGGGTAAAACCAAGTGGAGGTCCGCACCGGTGTATGTTGAAAAATGCTCGGATGACTTGTGGTTAGGGATGAAACGTCTAACGAACTTGGCGATAGCTGGCTCTCCCCGAAATATATATTGGTATAGCCCTAATCGTTAATGGCTGTGTGAGGTAGAGATACTGGAAAGGACTGGAGCGCGCAAGCGTATCCATCTTTACCAAACTCCGAATGCGCACAGCTTGATTGGGAGTCAGTACTGGAGAGCAATTTTCTAGTACGAGAGGGAAACAGCCCAGACCGACAGCTAAGGTCCCTAATACTAACTAAGTGGGTAATGAGGTGGGATTGTTGAAACAACTAGGAGGTTGGCTTAGAAGCAGCCATCCTTTAAAGAAAGCGTAACAGCTCACTAGTCAAACGATCCTGCGCAGAAAATCCAACGGGGCTAAGTTAGTAACCGAAGCTACGGATCCATACTTTGTATGGATGGTAGGGGAGCGTTGATATCGGCAGTGAAGGTGTATCGTGAGGTATGCTGGAGCGATATCAAGTGAGAATGTCGGATTGAGTAGCGAAAAAAGGGTGAGAACCCCTTTCACCGAAAGCCTAAGGGTTCCTCCACAATGGCAGTCATTGGAGGGTTAGTCTGGTCCTAAGACGAGGCCGAAAGGCGTAGCCGATGGCTAGCAGGTTAATATTCCTGCACTACTTTATGATCGTTATTATCAATGGAGTGACGGAGCATGATAGATGGAGCTCATTAAGGATTTGAGTTCAGAAAGCAAGGCGTTTCCGCGTAGGCAAATCCGCGTGGGAGTTAAGTCAAGCAGGTGAAGAAGGCGTAGAAATACGTTCATTCCATCGAGTTAAGCTTCCTAGAAAATCTTCTAGAGAGAACATAAAGTACCAGTACCGTAAACCGACACAGGTGGGCAGGTAGAGTATACCAAGGTGAACGAGTGATTCGTGATTGAGGAACTAGGCAAATTACATCCGTAACTTAGGGAAAAGGATGCCCTTTGAATTTATTCAAAGGGGGCACAAAAATGGCTCAAGCGACTGTTTAACAAAAACACAGGTCTTTGCTCAACGCGCAAGCGGAGGTATAAGGGCCGACACTTGCCCAGTGCTCGTAAGTTAATATTGGGGGTCATCCGTAAGGAGAAGCTCTCGGTTCAAGCTCGAGTGAACGGCAGCAGTAACTATAACTGTTCTATGGTAGCGTAATCTCTTGTCGGGTAAGTTCCGACCCGCACGAAAAGTGTAACGACTTGAGCACTCTCTTAATCACGAGCTCGGCGAAATAGAAGTATCCGTGAAGATGCGGATTACATGGAGTTGGACAAAAAGACCCCGTGGAGCTTTACTATAACCTGGCATTGATGAGTGATAAAGACTATGTAGTGTAGGAGGGAGCTTCGCAAGAAGCACCGATGAAACACCTCTTTTTCTTTGTTGCAAGTCTCACTATGTACCGTAATCCGGTACGAGGACAATGCTTGGTTGGTAGTTTAACTGGGGCGGTTTCCTGCTAAAAGGTAACGCAGGAGTTCTAAGGTACCCTTAGCACCGATGGAAATGGTGCTGTAAGCGTAAAGGTATATGGGTGCTTGACTGCAAGACTTACAAGTCGAGCAGGTGCGAAAGCAGGACTTAGTGATCCTCCGTGGCCACATGGGTGGCCCGGAGCTTATCGGATAAAAGTTACCCCGGGGATAACAGGCTGATCCTACCCGAGCGTTCATAGCGGCGGTGGGGTTTGGCACCTCGATGTCGACTCGTCACGTCCTGGGGCTGAAGTAGGTCCCAAGGGTCCGGCTGTCCGCCGGTTAAAGTGGCGCGTTAGTTGGGTTCAGAACGTCGTGAGACAGTTCGGTCTCTATCCACTTCATGCGTAATAAATTTGAGACAAGTTGTTCCTAGTACGAGAGGACCGGAATGAACGAACCTCTAGTGTTCCAGTTGTACCGCCAGGTGCATCGCTGGGTAGCTACGTTCGGTCGGGATAAGTGCTGAAAGCATCTAAGCACGAAGCTCATGTCAAGATTAGATTTATTCTCAAGTTTACTTGAGAGACACCTCCTAGGAGTTTACTAGGTTGATAGGTCGTATGTGTAAGTACAGTAATGTATTCAGCTAAACGATACTAATGTGTGTTCCATCTTTTAGGTTTTTTGAAGACCTAAAGACATTTTATTCAATTTTAAGAGTTTAATTCTTTGAACTTTTACAATTTATTGGTTTTACCTCGGTGATGATACCGGTAGGGACCCACCTCTTTCCATTCCGAACAGAGCAGTTAAACCTACCAGGGCCGAAAATATTTAAGCTAGTCTTTGAGAAGATAGGTCGTCGCCGGGGTAAAACCAATAAATTATTTACTTATACATCCAATTTCATTATAATCCCCATTAGTATTTCCCTAAAAGAAGTACAAGTATTTAGTTAAATGCCCAAGAAAATAATATGAAATCCTATCAAGTATCAAACGTTAATTCCCAAATGGACGAGTTACTAAAATCAAATCCTATTGCTGTAAAACAGTTAAAAATAGCTGATTTGGTTAACGGTATCGTTGTCGAAGTATCAAAAGACCAAATCTTAGTTGATATTGGTTCAAAATCAGAAGGAATTGTACCTAAAGAAGAATTCACAGAAAATCACGAATTAGAAAAAACTCTAAAAATCGGTGATTCAATTGTTTGTTTAGTTGTACAACCTGAAGATAAACAAGGTTACGCAATTCTTTCTCTAAGAAAAGCTGAAAAAGAAAAAACCTGGAGAGATCTTGAAAATGCATTTAGAGATAATTCAATTATCGAATCAACTGTTATTGAATATAACAAAGGTGGTTTATTAGTTGATATTACTGGAACTAGAGGTTTCATTCCTCTATCTCACTTAAATAGAGCTCACTTCACTGAAGAAATCGGTGATTTCAACGGTGGATCCGAAAACGAACTTAAGAACGCTCTTAAAGTTCTTTCAGGAAAAAAACTAACTGTTAAAGTTATTGAAATCGATAAAGTTAAAAACAGATTAGTTCTATCCGAAAAAGACGCTTCATCTGAGTATTCAGAAGAAGAGAAAGTAAAGAAACTGCAAAGCGTAAAAGCTGGGGACGTTCTTAACGGAATTGTCACTGGAATTATGCAATTTGGTATCTTTGTTGATTTAGACGGTCTAGAAGGACTTGTACACATCTCAGAAATTGCTTGGGAAAAAGTTTCAAACCCTGGAGATTACTTCAGCGTTGGAGCTCCAATCAAAGTTTTAGTTTTAGGAATTGATGAAAATTCTAAGAAACTAGCCCTTTCTGTTAAGAGATTATCAAATAATCCATGGGAAGGTGTTGAGGAAAGATATAAAGTTGGGCAAGAAGTTAAAGGTAAAGTTTCTAAAGTTGTTCCATTTGGAGTATTCGTTACTCTAGAGCAAGGTTTAGAAGGACTTGTTCATATCTCTGAGCTTAAAGATAAATTAAACGTAGGAGATGAAGTCGAAGCCTTGGTAACTAACATCGACGGAGCTAACCAAAAATTAGCTTTAAGTACTAAGCAGTTTAAAAGAGAATAACAATTGTTAATCTTAGATAAACTAACAGAAAAGGCTAAGGACGTATTGCTTGAGTTGTCTAAAAACAACTCAAGCTCTAAAGATGCTAAATCGGTTCTTGAGGTAATTAATAATTCCTCAGGAATCGGTAAGGCACTTATTCAAAGCATTCCCAAAATTAAAATTAAATTAGATGAAAGTGTTGATTTAAATGCTCTTGTTCAAGAAGCTTTCTATCAAGCTTACAAACTTAAAACCAGCTATGTTGGAACAGAACATCTTCTTTTAGCTCTTTTAAAATTAACTGGCAACAACGATTTAAGTCTTTTGACCAAAGAACTTGGAAAATTAAATTCTTTTCCTTCTTTTGTTAAAAGTGTTGAATCACAAAAAAGAACCCCAATTCTTGATGCGTTCGGAATTAATTTAAACAAAAAATACCTCTCTCAATCTGAAAAAGTTATAGCTAGAGATGAAGTGGATGTTTTAATTTCAATTCTATTGCAAAAAGATAATTATTCACCGCTAATTGTTGGCGATTTGGGTGTTGGCAAAAGATCACTAGTTAATTTATTTGTTAATAAGTTAATTGATAACGAAGTTCCTTCCGTTTTGTTAGACACTACAATAATTGATTTTGATATTGTCGGGTTCATCTCCAGTTTTTCAAATAAGGAAGGCCTAGAGTACGGAATTTCTTCTTTAACCGAGGAATTAGAAACCTTTGATAAAGTAATTCTTTATTTCAAAAACTTCCAATCAATTTTCGTACCTACTCAAGGAGGTTTAACAGTCCCCCTTGCTTTTGCTATGATTCACGATCAGCTGAAAGACTATGGAGTTAAATTGATTGCTATTATGAACACACCAGTTTATGAAAAAGTTGTTGCTGAAAATGAACACGTATTAGACGGTTTCTCAACTATTTCTTTAGAGGAGCCTGAGGATGACATCAATAAAAAAATTATTAAAGAAAAATTAGCCGAACTTAAAAATTTCCACAATATTAAAGTTGAAGAAGATGTGGCTGAATTTGCCTTTAATAAAGCTAAAGAAATAAGAAATGCTAAATTTCCTAAGAAAGTTGTGGATTTATTAGATCAATCCTTTACAAAAATTTTACTTAAAAATTCTAAAGTTCCTGCTAAATACAAAAATTTAATAAAGAAGAAAAATCTATTGTGGGAAGAGTTTAACGCTTTAATCGAAGAATCAGATTTTGGAGAGGCTCTAAAATTAAAAAATAAATTCGATAAAGCTAATGTCAGATTAGGTGAGGTTTACAAGGAAATCAACTCCTCAAAAAATTTAACGTTAACTACAGAAGAAATTGACGATGTTTTAGAGGAAATGGGTAATATAAGAATTGGCTCCAAAAACCAAGATTTCACACATCTTTCAAAACTTTCAGAATCAATGAAAAAGATAATTATTGGCCAAGATGAAAGTGTTGGTATTGTTGCCAAATCTTTGATTAAATCAAAATTAGGACTTAGAAATTCCAAAAAACCATTAGGTAACTTCCTATTTTTAGGTCCAACTGGGGTTGGTAAAACCGAATTTGCTAAAGCTTTGGCAACAGAATTTTATGGCCAAGGATCATTAATTAGACTTGATATGTCTGATTTTGCCGAAAAACACAATGTAGCTAGACTTGTTGGAGCACCTCCAGGATATGTTGGATTTGGTGAAGGCGGAGAACTTACAGAAAAGATCGAAAAAAATCCATCTAGTGTTGTGTTATTTGACGAAATTGAGAAAGCACACCCCGATGTTTTAAATATCTTGCTTCAAATTATGGAGGAAGGTGAGCTAAACGATGCTAAAGGTCAGACTTTTGATTTTTCAAAGTCTGTAATTATTCTAACTTCAAACTTAGGAACCGAGTTCTTCCACAAAAATCAAATTGGACTTACAACTGAAACTTTTTCAAAGGAGCTTTCGAAGAATAAACTATTAGATAACTTGAAAAAAGTTATGAGGCCGGAGCTAATTAATAGATTTGATGAAGTTGTAATTTTCAGTCAACTTGAAAAAGATGATCAAATTAGGATTTTAGACAAACAATTATTTGAACTATTTTCAATTCTTAAAAAACAAAAAATCGATTTAATTGTAACTAAAGCTGTTAATGACTTATTAATAGAAATCGGATACTCTAAGGAGTACGGTGCTAGAGGTCTCAAGAGAATGATTGAAAAAGAGTTGGTTAATAAAATCGCCGAAGTTTTACTTTCAAATCCGGAAAGACCTTTATCTCTAAAAGCAGTAGAAAAAGATAAAGAAATTCATATCCAGAAGAAGTAAAATTTTAAACTTAAAATGGCAAAATCCAAAACTGTATATATCTGTCAAAGTTGTTCGTACCAATCAATACGTTGGACTGGTCAATGTCCCGAGTGTAATGCTTGGAATACTTTAGTTGAGGAAGTAATCTCCAAAACCCCAGTCGGGGCTGCAAAATCTTATTCAAATGTAAATGTTAAATTGATTCGACTTGCCGATGTTAAATACGAAGAATCGAAAAGATTCTCTTCTGGGTTTAGCGAATTTGATCGAGTTTTAGGCGGCGGTTTTGTTGCAGGTCAAGTTATTTTAATGGCTGGCGAGCCTGGAATTGGAAAATCAACAATTCTAACTCAGATCTGCCGCAACCTTTCTAATGACAAAATTTTATATGTTTGCGGCGAAGAAAACCCTGATCAAATTAAATTAAGAGCTGAACGACTTGGTGTAAATACTCATAACTTATTTATGATCACTGATACCGACGTAGAAATTATTATTGCTGGTGTTGAGCAAAATCCTGATACAAAACTTTTAATAATAGATTCAATGCAAACTTTAACCTCAAGTGAATTCATGGGAATTGCAGGAAGTGTGGGTCAAGTAAGAGGTTGTATTCAAAAAGTTGCTGAGGTTGTTAAAAGGTTAAACATTTCAACCATTGTTATTGGTCATGTAACTAAGGAAGGAACAGTTGCCGGCCCTAAAGTTTTAGAACACTTAGTGGACACAGTTTTATATTTAGAAGGGGATCACAACCATCTTTTTAGAGTCCTAAAAACTATCAAGAATCGATTTGGACCTGTATCTGAAATTGGACTCTTTGAGATGGCTGAAGAGGGTTTACGGGAGGTTTTAAACCCCTCAGAGATATTTTTATCAGAGAGGTCTAAGGTTTCCGTTGGAAGTTGCGTTTCAGTTGTAATGGAAGGTTTTAGACCCTTAATGTTTGAGATACAAGTTTTAACCACCAAAACAATGTTTGGTTATCCAATGAGAAAAGCCTCAGGATTTAATGTAAACAGATTGCAGTTATTGATCGCTGTATTAGAGAAAAAATGCAAAATTGATTTATCCCAACAAGATGTTTTTGTAAATGTAGCTGGAGGGTTTAAAGTTTCAGAGTACGGGGTCGACTTGGCTGTTTGTTTAGCCCTAGTTTCTTCCGTTAATAATAAAACAATTAATTCAGACCTTTGCGCTTTTGGTGAGGTAGGTCTTTTGGGAGAGATAAGAAAAGTTTCCCAAATGGATAAAAGAGTTTCAGAAGCCAAAAAACTTGGTTTCAAAAAAATTGTATCCCCAAATGATTACAAAAATATTGCAGATGCTGTTTCGGAACTATTTCCAAAAAATAAATAGAATTATTCCTCTATTGAAGTATTTCTTACTTTCCAATCCATAACTGAAAGGAAATACCAGGGTAAAGCAAAACCAACAGTTATTAATAAAATAAATGCCCATTTAATCCAGAACCAGACTAGCGATCTACCCGTTCCATTAAATTTTAATCTTTTACCATTAATAACCGTGTGCTCAACTTCCCATTTAAAAGATCTAGCGATTACATATGGGTAGGCTATACCTATTGATAGTAAAGTAATGAATAAATTGGTGATCTGAAGAACTATAAATCCTACTAAGCCTCCGTCGAAATAAGATTCCATAACTGTAACTTGTTTTGTTTTATCTTCCATTTTGATTTTTTCCGAACAAATACTTACTATAGTATAAACATAAATAATTTTATGTTGTAGTATAAATTTATGAATAAAATAATTATTGCCCTAGTTATTCTTTCGATTACATTTGGTGCTGGCTACTATTTCTTTTTTAGACCTATTCCAACCTCTCAAAACGATAAAATGAAAGCTGAGGAGCTTCAAGCAGATCCTTTGACTGTTGTTTATACCAATGAAGGCTATTTTCCAAAAGAAATCAAAATTAAAAAAGGTGAAACCGTAAAATATATAAACATGTCAGATCGAAGGGTTTGGACTGCTTCAGACGAGCACCCAGCTCACACAATCTACCCGGAATTTGATCAAAAAACTGCCGCAGGCAGAGGAAATGAATACACTTTTAAATTTGATAGAGTTGGAACTTGGGGATACCATAACCACGCAAACGCAAAGCATATAGGCACAGTTACTGTAACCGAATAATTTCAAATCTATTTTAAATAGAAAATTTTAAATAATTTTTAATAAATTAATGATAAATTTGTAATTAATAATTTGGTTTAATAGGCAGGAAAAACTCTCCACAAGAAACGTCAATTGCGATAACCGCAGAGAGTTTTTTAACAATTAAACCCTCGATTTCTCGAGAATAAAATCTAACTTCAGGACAGATGAAGTCTGTAGTTATTTAACTACATACTAAAAAGTTATCCAGCAAGATGTATTAGTAGATTCACACTTTTAGATTGGATTATCTATTAAAAATAGAAAATAAATTGAATTTTTTATCTTTTTATCTAGCTAAAAGTGCTTGAAATTTCAGCAAAATTTAATATGATATACCGGTTCGCTTAAATATCTGGAGGGATATTATGTTTCGATGGATCGCTGTTTTTGTAGGCCTTCTTTTGGTGTTCGGAATCTACAGTTATGTGAGCCAAGAGCAAAAGGTAACCTTAGCTCAGACCGAAGCTCAGACTGAAACACCGACTGAAGCTCAGGTTGGGAAAGGCACTTCTCTTTCCGCGCTTGATGCGAGTGGGAAACTTCGGTACCTCACTACAGAATGGGAAAGTTTGGAATTAGCAAATAAGGAAGTGAAGCAAGGAGAGTTTTGTTATGGAGACGAAGTTTCCTACAACAATCAAAACTTTAACTGGAAAGTTGTTCACTTCAACTCTCCTGCAAAAGTTTATGTTAAGTGGGGCGCTTGCACTACTGAGCCTTATACTTTTGAGCAGATTAAAAGTTTTCTCCAAGCTCGCTACCCTAATCGCCCGGGCAACTGGGAAGGCGCCGTCGAAGCTCCATGAGAATTTGTACATTTGATTGGAGTAATGGGGTGGTTGGATTTTATCCAACCACCCCGATTCTTTTAGACTCAAAATAACCCATAGATATTGACATATAGGTCAAAAAGTCCTAAAATACACACGCGATTTGAAATCGCAAAGTTTACATATCATGGAGGAGAGAAAGATATGACGACACCAAAGAGTCCGAGCGAAAAGCTCAAGGCCATCCGTGACGAACAGGCCCGTAAAAAGGCCGAATTTGATGCGGAGCAGTTGAAGCTTATCGAGGCCTTGCGCCTCGAAAACGAGGCAGCTATTTTCTCCGAGGAAGCTGTAGCGAAAGCTGCAGCAGAAGAGTTTGACAAGGCTGAAAAAGTTGCAGAAACTGCTTTCAAAGAGGCGGAAGCCAAAAAGAAAGTTGTTCAGAAGCTAACAGATCAGCATTTAAAACTTTTTGGAAGAAAGCCCTCATCCAAATATAAGGATTCTGATGACACAGACGAAGGGCTCGCCCCGAGTTTGAAGGATTGGGTTTCTAAAATCTGGGGTTGGATGGTTTTCCTTCTTCCGAAGGTATTCAAGGTTCTCCTTCTGGCGGTCATTGCCTGGTTTTTGGTTTGGGGATATTTTGGGATTGCGAATTTCATGGGGAATGCGGATGCTAGTGTTGGTTACGATGCTGGAGCTATATCAGATCCAGAATCAACAGTAGTACCTACAACAAGCATTCCAGAGCCAACTGCGCTTTCTGAATCAGTTGTTGAACAAACAGCCGTACCAGAACCAACAGCTGAGCCGACTGCGATTGCCAATTCTAACCCAAAGCCTATAAAGCCTATGGAACAAAAGCCAAAGCCTGTTGCTAAGCCAACGTCGGTACCAGTAGCTCCTGCGATTCCAATAACATGGAACAGCGGACCAACTGGATCTTACAAGCCCATGGCTGGCATGATCTGCCATGGCGACATGGTAGGTCCGTTTGGTTCCTCAGACGGGACCCGTCCAGTCATTGTTCAATTCTGGTCTAATCAACCAGAGCCACTGAACATGGTGTGGGTCTCTTGTGAGGTCAATACCGGCCGAAATCTTAACCAGATTAAGGCTGAGATTGAAGCCAAGTACGGAAAGACCTTTGAGGTGGTCAATAACTAACCTCACGAGGGACGGTAATTTTATTACCGTCCCTCCATTCGTTTCTATTCTAAATCCCTAATTACGATTAATAAAAAATTATTAAATACGCTAAAATAAGATAATGAATACTGCCAAAAAAATTAAAGATTATATTTTAATCGCTATTTTAATTTTAATTCCGGCAGTTATTTCCTATCAAAATTTTAATTCTGGAACCTATCTTTCTGGCTGGGATACAATACATTCCGAATTTGATTTCAATATTACTTTTAGTAGACTTCTTTCTCCAACCTATATGGATCATCAAGGTCTAGGGGCAGTTTCTTCTCAATCCCATATAGCTGAATTACCAAGAATTATTTTTATTTACCTACTATCTTTTGTTGCTAGTGAGAATTTTCTAAGATATTCTTGGATTTTTTTAATGTTAATAATTGGTCCTCTCGGTGTTTATTTTTTCTTAAAGGAACTTCTTACACAAGATGCAGAAGACGATGAAGACGAGTCCATGTTATTTCCCTCTTTTATTGGAGCTATATTTTATTTAACCAATCTTTCGGTTGTCCAACACTTTGATGTTCCGCTCGAAATGTTTGTAACATTCTTTGGTTTCTTAGGTTTTGTATTTTTATTTATTCTTAAATGCCAAAGAGATTTTTCTAAAAAGAACTTTCTTTATTTAGTTTTATTTTCGTTTCTAATTTCGCCTTCATCTCATACAGCTACCTTGTTCTACATGTTCCTACTATTTACCGGTCTATATCTTTTGGTTCAAACATTGTCGTCTGATAATAAATTAGGAGCATTAAAAAATTCAGCTCAAATTTTGTTAACAATATTTTTGACTAATCTTTTTTGGATTCTTCCGAACATTTATTTTATTCTGACTCACGGGATTGAAGTTTCCAATTCAAAAATTCACACTCTATTTTCTGATCAAGCTTACCTTTCAAATCTTTCATTTGGAAATCTATCTGATATTGCGATACTTAAAAACTATTTGTTTATCTGGCAAATTTGGAACAAAGACAGGTTTTCGCCCTTGCTTGGATCTTGGGTTGATAATTTAAATACCGGAATAGCTCTTTTTGGTTTTGCTATTTTCTTTTTTGCTATTTTTGGGATGGGACTTTCGTTGGTTAAGAAGGAGAAGAAGTTATTTGGATTTATTGCAACCTTTCTATTCTGCGCCTTTTTTATTGCCTCTTCTAAATCGGTTATAGGTGATGTGATTGATTTTCTTAGAAACAACGTTCCTTTTTTACAAGAAGCATTAAGATTTCCATTCAATAAATTTTCAACTTTATTCTCATTTTCTGTTTCGATATTCTTAGCTTATTTCTTTTACCTTGTTTTCAATATAAGCAAAATGAAGGCTTTAAATATAACTACTTCGTTTTTATTTTTAGTATTTTCCTGCGTCTTCTTCCTACCTGCCTTTAGAGGTGAGTTGATTAATCCGTTAATGAGAGTCAACTTCGATAACGCTTATTTTGAAATGTTTGATTACTTTAAAAATCAACCTGAGTACGGAAGAGTAGCTGACCTTCCGATTCATAGTGTTTATGGATGGTCTTATTATAAATTTGGTTATCAAGGGGCTGGTTTTTTGTGGTTTGGGATTGATAAGCCGCTCTTAAATAGGGAATTTGATAGATGGGGAGTTAAGAATGAAGATTACTACAATGAAATGTCCTTTGGTATTTACAATGATAATCCTAAGTTAGTTGAAAATGTATTAAATAAATATCAAGTAAGATGGGTGCTTGTTGACGAAAATATTTTTTCTCCTGGAGATGACCCTAAAATACTTCATCTTGGGGAAGCTAAAAAGACTTTATCTCAGGTTCCAAATTTAAAACTTGATAAACAAATCGGGGAAAATATTTATATTTATAAATTTTTCCCAAAGGTTGATTTTGTTAAAAATAAATATATAGATAAAGCTTCGTTTTTATCAAACGAGTCGTTCCGAGAAAATGAAGACCTAGTGTTTTCGACTCTTGGAAATTACTACTCAGTTAAATCATCTGAAGTCACTTTTGGTTTAAAAACAGCAACTGAAATTTTAAATCCTAAACTTATTTCATCGGATGAAAAAACAATTACTATCTCTAATGTCGCTGGAGTTAAGGCGAACCAAGTTTCTGCGGAAATTAAACTGTCTTTTCCATCGCTTGATCTAAAAGTTGGAAGTATTGAAACTAACTATAAAATCTCAAACGCGGCCTCTGATTATTTATCTTTAAACTCAACCTTACTATCTACAAATAGACCTCAAACCTTAAATCTTTCGCAAGATAATTCGATTACAGTTTGGAAAAAAATAAGTGAAGTCGGCTATCCAGAAATTAAAAATTATATTTCTATTATTAACTGCGGTCTTGATACTCAGGATACTTCTTATTCTCTTGAGCAAAGGGGTACTTCAGATCTTGTTATAAACTCCCAAAACGCTGATGCTTGTGTCAATTTTGATTTAAGAGGACTCTTAAAGAATAAAACTTTTGATTCTTATATTGTCTCTTTCGATGTTAAAGCAAGTCATAATTTCCCAACATTTTGTTCTGTAAACAACAATAATTGCTTTAAAGAAAACGTCACAGAAACATTCCAAAAACTTCTCTCTAAGGATGAAAATATTTTAAGATTATTTAATAAATCAGGAAAAGATATTCAATCAGAAATAATAGTTTCTAACTTAAAACTTACTTTAATTAAAAATGCAGGACTGATGAGCGTTAAATTACCTGAAGCTCTGTTTAACAAAAGTGACACTCTTGTTATCAAGAAGAACTTTGATTTTAGCGGTACCCTTGAAAGATTTGGTTTTAATCCAAGAGTTTGTGGAAGATCTGATTCAGTAAAATCTGAGTTAGGTGTTTTCGAGTCTTCGGATTTGAATCTTTGTGACTCCTACAATATAAATTATGACGCAAATTCATATTCAATAGTTGAGATTAAATCAAAAAATTATGCCGGTCTTCCACTAAGGCTTTGTTTACAAAACACCGAGACTTACAGATGTGATTTCTTTGTGGCCTTACCTAAAAATAAAGAACTGAAGTCTGATTTCGTTTTACTGCCCGCTTTTAAAGGACCTCATAAATTAGCCATTACCAACCAGGTTATTGAAGGTAACGTTTCAAAAAATGAAGTTTCCTATATGTCTATCAATAGAATTGATTATTTAAATTCATTTACACTAGTCAAAAACAATCCAAATAACCTTTATTACCTAGACTCTAGTTATGATAGGGGGTTTATTGCTCTTTGTGGGTATAAAGTTTGTAATTATGAACATGTTTTAGTAAATAACTGGGCCAATGGCTGGGTTTTACCTTCAAATTACGACGCTCAAGAAGCACCAATAAGGGTATTCTTCTGGCCAAACCTGCTTCCAGTTTTAGGATTTTTTATCTGGTTAACTTATATTTTAGTCTCTCTTTGGAGAAGCTTTAATCCTCCAGTTGTTGACAAATCAAAGTAAATACCCCATAATACACCATTAAAATAGTTCCTGCCATTACTATTTATGATTAAAAATATAAAATTAATGGCATTATCTATATTATTTTTTGCGACCAACTTTGGTTCAGTACACGCAGTGAACTGTGTTGATACGGCCTACGGAAGCTTATGCTCAAACTCCATTTCAGACTTCGATTTAAATAAATCTGTTTCAAAAGCTAACTCAACCGATAGAAAAGAAAGAATTACCGGTGTTAAAAAAGGTGAAAATTTTATTTTCTACTTTAGGATCAAAAATAACACCTTAAATGAAGCAACTGTAAGCCTACAGGATAACCTTCCAACTCAACTTGAAAGAGTTGGTGGTATTAGTTATACCGAAAAAGTCGTTATTTTTCCCAAATCATTCAAAATAGTTGAAATGACAGTTAAAGTTAAAGATTCTGAATTCTTAAACAAGTCTTTCTTTGAAAAATGTGTTGTTAATAAGGCTTATATTTATAAAGATAAAGACTTAAAAGACACTTCAACTGCAACTGTATGTTACGGAGATGGCTTTGGTATCGCTCCTTCTATTTTTGGAATCGATAATCAGGTACTTGGAACCTCACTTGCTACACCCTCAGCTTCTCCAGCAGTTGATACCAGCTATATTACAAATAATTACTTTTTTAATACAATCGTAAGCACTGATTACTATAGTTTATTCAATATCGGTTATTTTTCAGGGCTTGGAAATAGCTTTAAGGATTTTTGTGGCTCAATACCTTCCAAATTCAACGATTTACAGGCTTCAGCATGGATTCAAGATAACGTTATGAACCCTAATACTGAGGCAAGAATCAAACTTATAAAGATTGTCATATTTCCTCATTTTCTGACCATTATTGACAACCTATTAAATTAATTAACCCTATAGTAGTTGACAATTAATAGAGAATACCCTATAATACTCATCTATTAGTTATTACTTGCCTCTAATAAAGGAAAGAAGAAAGAAAATATGAAAAAAATTAAATTATTTGTACTACCAATTTTAGTATATGTTTCAACTATTACTATGGCTTTTGCCTCATGTAATAGTTCTGCATATGGTGCTTACGGTTCTTCTTGCTCAAACTCTGAGTATAACCTAGAGAAAACAGTAACTAAAGCTGGAACATCCGAAGATAAAAAGAAAATCACTGGAATCAACAAAGGTGATACTTTTACTTTTGAATTCAAGATTGAAAACAAAACTTCAAACGAAGTTACTCTGAATTTAGAAGATAACCTACCTTCAGAATTTGAAAAAGTTTCTGGAATTGGTTATACCGAAGAAGTTAAATTAGACGCTAAGTCAAGAAAAACTCTTGAGATGGTTGTTAAAGTTAAAGATTCAGAGTTTGCTACTAAATCAAACTTTGAGAAGTGTGTTGTAAACAAAGCTTACATCTCAAAAGATAAGGATCAAAAAGATTCTTCTACTGCGACTGTATGTTTTGGTGAAGGTGTAGCTAATACACTTCCAAAAACAGGTCCTGAGAACATTGTTCTTGGTGCCAGTGCTTTATCTCTAGCTCTTGGATTCGCTCTAAAGAGATTTAAAAGATAATCAAGTCCTCTTAAGTGGCTTGGAAAGATAGGCTGGGTTTAGGTGACTTTACGCGGCTTATCTTTCCAGGCCACTTTTTAATTCCCTGGATTAGTAATTGAATTTAGATTTTCTAGTGTTAAAATAAACATGTTAGATTTTAATGTTTCCTCAATCTGTTTTTAATAGAACTTTTAAACAGGATTTAAAGTTGGGAGGTAACATTGGGGCAGTGGTTATCTCCCAACTTTAGATGATTTTCAAAAGAATTCAGAATTAATAATTACGCATATGACTCAAGAAATAAAACAAGAAACTAATACTAAAAAAACAAATAATGGCTTAGATTTTAACAATCTTCCTATCAAAGGATATTTATATGTCCAAAATGACTATGGAAAAATTGTTCAAGATATCTCACTATCAGAAGAACTTCCAAAGGATGCTTATGTTTCTCATTCTCAAATGAAGAAATTTGGTATTAGACCTGGAGATTTTATTGAAGGTTCCGCAAGAGGTCCAGAAAAGACCGAGAAATTACTACACTTACTTAAAGTTGACAAAGTTGCGGGGATGACTCCAGACGAAGCTAAAAAAAGACCATTCTTCAATGCTTTAACTCCGATATTTCCTTATGAATGGTTAAATTTAGAAACTAAACCTGAAGTTTTATCAACAAGACTTATTGACTTGATTGCTCCTATTGGAAAAGGCCAAAGAGCTATGATCGTGGCCCCTCCTAAAGCCGGTAAAACATGGTTGCTTCAGCAAATTGCTAACGGAATTACTGAAAACCACCCTGAAGTTAAAATCATCGTAACTCTAATTGGTGAAAGACCTGAAGAGGTGACCGATATGAAGAGGAACATTAAAGGTGAATTTTATTCTTCAAACTTCGACGAAGTTCCAGAAGAACAAATTAGAATTGCTGAAATTTCAGTTGAAGTTGCGAAAAGACTTGCTGAAAAAGGGGACGATGTTGTTATCTTAATGGACTCTCTTACAAGGCTTGCTAGAGCTTACAACATGGCGTGCCCTCCAAGTGGTAAAACTTTATCCGGAGGTTTCGATCCTTCAGCCCTATACCCTCCAAAAAGATTCTTTGGTGCTGCTAGAAAATTTGAAGAAGGTGGCTCATTAACTATCATTGCGACTTCTCTTGTAGATACAGGATCCAAAATGGACGATGTTATTTTCGAAGAGTTCAAAGGAACCGGTAATCAAGAATTAAGACTAGATAGAAATCTTTCTGAAAGAAGAATTTTCCCTTCAATTGACATTAAAGCTTCCGGAACTAGAAACGAGGATAAGATTTTAGATTCAAAAACTCTTGAAAGCATCTACCGACTTAGAAGAATGGTAGATTTACTTAACGAGAAAGAATCAACCTCTTTAGTAATAGAGCAACTTAAGAAAACTAAATCAAACAAAGACTTTCTTGAGAGTTTGACTAAATAACCTTCATATTTTAAGCTAAAATCCCTAAAATGTTATAATTAAACTTACCATTTTATGAGTTTTAAACAATTTAAAGATAGATTTCATCGTAAGAATTACTACTCCAAATCTATTTTTCAAACCAACAAATATTTAAGGTTTTTGAAGAAATACACTTTGTCTATCCGTGCCTTTTTCTATTATCTTTCTTTAAAGATTCATAAATTTTTTAACTTCTTAAAGCTAGCAATAATTTTTACATTTTCATTAAATCGAAGGCTTAAAGATTACTTTATTTCCAAATTGATTTGGTCTCGGGGAAAACTCGGAAAACCAGTAGCTGATTTTGTAGTTATTACAGCCTCATTCCTAGTCTTTTTAATTGGAGGGGTACTAAACTCAAATAAATTTGTAAATAGCGCTCAGGCTAATCCTGACGTGTTTAAAAACACCCCAGATTATATACCTCAATACCAATCAACATTACTTTTAGTACCTGAAGAAAGAAAGCGAAATGAATCTATTAAATATGTTGTTGAAGGCGGCGATACCTTGTTCTCTATTGGTCAAAGATACAAAATATCGGCTGACGCGATAAGGTATGTTAACAACATTGCTGATGCTGACACTATTACTGTGGGTCAGGAGTTAAGTATCCCGCCAATATCAGGAATTATTCACAAGGTTAAAAAAGGTGACTCGATTGAAGCTATCTCAAAACTTTATGATGTTCCTTCGCAAGCTATTGCTGACTTTAATTACTTAACAGACATATCCTCACTTTCAGTAGGTTCTGAGTTAGTTATTCCTGATGCTAAGATTCCGCAAGCTGTAGCCCAAACCCCAACTTCGGGTACATCTTATTCTCAGATACAATTTGAGACAGGATTTAAAAAAGGCTGGTGTATCTGGCCTACAACTTCAAGAATTGTAACTCAAGGTTTTTCTTGGTATCACAGTGGTTTAGATGTAGCTACTTCATGGTTTAGTGCTATGCCTCCGATTTTCGCTTGTTCTGGTGGAAAGGTAGTAAAGGCTGGTTGGGATCCAACAGGGTATGGGATCATGGTTATGATAGACCACGGGAACGGTGTCGCAACACTTTACGGTCACATGAGTAAACTTTATGTTTCTTATGGTGATTATGTCAAGCAAGGCCAACAGATTGGGGTAATGGGGAGTACTGGTAGAAGTACTGGGCCTCACCTGCATTTCGAGGTAAGAAAGAATTCGATTAGACAGAACCCACTGAACAGTGTTTATTATTAACTTTATAGGCCATTTCTTTAGCAATTTGGCATCTTTAATGATAAAATCATCTAAATATGATTGATAATGCGCTAATTAAAATTAAATCCGGTAAAGGTGGGGACGGTAGAGTTTCCTTTTTACATGAAAAATATAGACCTAACGCAGGTCCCGATGGTGGTGACGGAGCTAAAGGTGGAAGTGTCATCTTCTTAGCTGACGAAAACATGCATACTTTAAGAGACTTTAGATCCAGAGCTAACCTTGAGGCTCAAGATGGTGAAATGGGTAAGAAGAATAATATGTTTGGAAAAGACGGTGTAGATTTAATAGTTCACATTCCTGTTGGTACTTTGGTTTATGAAATTAGAAGAGGTCAGGAAGTTTTAGTCGGAGATTTCCATACCCATAACCAGCAGATGATAATGGCTAAGGGAGGAAATGGAGGAAAAGGGAACTTTAGGTTTAGATCCTCAACCAACCAAATACCAACCCAATTTACATATGGCGGACCTTCAATTGAAAAAGAAATCAGATTAGAGATCAAGCTTGTAGCTGATTGCGGAATTATTGGACTTCCAAATGCTGGAAAATCCACATTTGTAAATAAAGTAACTAAAGCCGCTGCCAAAATTGGAAACTACCCATTTACAACATTAGAGCCAAATCTTGGAGTTTGCATTTATAACAATAGAAAATTAGTATTTGCTGATATTCCAGGACTAATTGAAGGTGCTTCGACTGGAAAAGGTTTAGGAGACGAATTTTTAAGACACGTCGAAAGAAATAAGGTTTTAGTTCATTTAATTGATCCTACTTACGATGCTATAGCTAATGGCCTAGTTAGTGAATTTGACGCTGAGGTTTTATCTCAAAACTCCCTTTCAAATTACAAAATTATTAGAAAAGAGCTTGAAGATTATAAATCTAAGTATCAAGCCCTCACAGAAAAGCAGGAAATCGTTGTGATTAACAAAATAGATATCACAGAGGTCAGAGAGAACTTCGAGGCTATAAGAGCTAATTTTGAAGCTCTAGGACTAAAAGTTTTTGGCATCTCTGCTTTCACAGGAGAAGGTGTTGAAGTACTTCTTGATGAGGTCTATAAAATAGTTGAATCGACACAATCAATTAAATTTGAAAAGAAGAATCCTGTTAGAATTATCAATATTCAGGACTTGAAGAATAAGAGATTTATCTTTAATATTTCTGATATTGATGAAGCAAAGAGTAATACATTTGCTCTTTAAAATAGAGGGCCTTTAGCTCAGTTGGTAGAGCGCTTCCGTGGCACGGAAGAGGTCAGCGGTTCGATCCCGCTAAGGTCCACCATAAATATAAAAAGAATGGGGCGGCAGTAAAAACTGCCGCCCCTTTGTTTACCAAGGACACATTGTAGTTGCCGTTTCGACCAACACTTCCTCAGTTCCCCAAACAATTGCGTGAGTCCTCCAAAATGGCAGTGACTCTTTTGTAGCTTTAGGGTCCCATGGTTCGTGGGGCGATCTTTTACCAATCCAAGAAGTGATAAGTACCAGTTCGTTTATAGCAACTCTCTTTAGAATTACCACAACAGAGGAGCAATCTATTGGTTGCCGGTCTTTGACAAAAGCAGTCCACCCATTTCTGTTTGGACGCTTAGCATAAACGATTATGTCGTCGATGCCGGTTTTGACCAAGTTGCACTTTCCAACGATTCTTCCCATTTCAACTTCGAGAACAGCGTAATCCATTTCAGCAGGCATCTCGATTTTTGCGAGCGCCTCTTTCACTAAAGAAGCTGCTATGTGATTGTGGCTGTTGTATCTGTCATGGACAGTTACACCATTAGCTGTCTTACCAAGAGTCATATCTTTCTCCTTTATATGTCTCGAATAGTTTTGAAATAATATTATAGGCTGGTTAATCTGTCAAGATGGTTAGAAAAAGATTGAGCGGCTCTTTTGAGCCGCTCCATCATGGTAACTATTCCTAGAATTGGTTGTTATTTAGTATTAACAACTTTCTCAAGGCTAGTATCTTTTTTAACTTCTTCTGGTTTGGTTAGCTTTTCAGAAGTTGTGTCGGTATTTTGACCGTTTTTATTTTCTAGCTCCTGAACCGAAGCTTTAGTTGAAGCTCCCGCTACTTTGATTTTGCTTTTAGCTGAGTCAATTTCTTTGTTTAACTTTTCAAGATCTGGTGAATTGGCTGGAAGAAGTGATTTTGTAACTTCTAACTCAGATGCTGCAACATCAAATGCTTCCAATTTAATTAAAGCTTGTCCAAGATTGTAATGAGCGTTGGCATAGTTTGATTTTAGTTGAGTTGCTTGTTTGAACATGTTTGCAGCATTCAAGAAATCCCCTTTAGCGAAGAAGATAGTTCCTAATTCCATTCTTAGATTTGGGTTTGCTGGATCAAGTTGAATTGCATTATTTAGAGCTGATAGAGCCCATTGATCTGCATCGGAAGTCACACCAATTAGGGTTTTATAGATCGATGCTCTTACAATCCAGTTGTTTAAGTTTAGTGGATCAAGGTTTTCAGTTGCAAGTCTTGTAGATCTAATTGATTCGCTAATTAGTGTTTGAATTGCTTCTTTTTCTTGTTGAGAAAGGTTTCCTTTGTTTGCAAGCGTTATTGCAAGGTTAAGGTTTGT
>CAMDGN010000002.1 GCA_945897985.1 candidate division WWE3 bacterium
ACTTTAGCTTCAAAGTCAGAAAGTGTTTCTCCGACAAATTTTTCAATTTCCATTATTTCTAGTTTGAACTCAATCTTGCCTTGTTCGATTTTAGAAACACTTAACATATCGTTTATAAGGCTTAGCATTCTCTCTGACGAGTTAATGGCCTTATTGACGTATTCTGCTTGTTTAGGGCTTAATGGGCCTGCTTTTTCCTCTTGAAGGAGCCAAAGATAGCTTTTAATTATAGTCATAGGAGTTCTTAATTCATGCGAGGTTATTGTAATAAAATCATCTTTTGAGATCTCTGATTTTTTCTCTGGAGTAACATCAGTTAGCGTTAGAACGTATTCCTCGTTGCCTGGTGTTTCTGCTGTGATAACAGATATTCTAAGATTAAAGTAGAATTCTTTATCGTCGATAATTTGCATCAGGCCATTTAGGTTGATACTGGTACTATTAATAAAGTTTTTAATAGGAATTACTTTTTCGTTTTTATCTACTAAAAACAAGACTGAATCGATTTTTTTACCAATCAGATCTTGATTCTTTCCAAAGAAAATTTCGCTCTTTTTATTGGCTAAAGTAATTATAAATTTACTATTCAGGACAAAAATACTTTCTGAAATATTGTAAATTAGTTTTTGAGATTTTTTTTGAGCTATGTAGAGTTCACGATTTTTAAGATAGAGCTCTTTCTCGAGGTTAATTTTTGGCATAGGTTATAATTCTATCTTATTTTTTTACTTTTTGAATAAATTGTGTCTTTTTATTACTTCATCACAAACTTCAACTGATGCATCCCCAAATATCTCTTCGAAAGATTTAACTAGTTTTTTAAGTGCGTCAGCTGGTGAAGTTAGAATTTTAATATTATCTCCCTCGATAGTGATAACTTTTGTTGATCTAACTCTATCTAGAGCGACTCGGGACCCTACAATATTTGATTGTTCTTGAATGATCTCTTTTATTATTGTACTAATTTCGTTTTTCATTTAAGCTATCAGGGTTTAGCATCAATACCCCATAAGTTACAAAGGAGATTGACATAAAGAATATTAAATCTGAAAGAGAGCCATTGGTTTTTTCGGTTACAAATATCTCAAACAAATTATCAGCAAAATATTGACAAAGAAGTCCAATCAAAATTAATTGAAGAGCATTCTTATACATCCCACCTAATTTCTTTGAAAAAAGAAGGATTGAAACAACATAAGTTGAAAGAAGTACACTTCCTACAATATAGAAAGTATCGATATCTAAATTAGTAAAAGATGTGAAAATATCCTGGTTTCTTATTAAACAAATTGCAATGTAATTTAAAATCAAAATTAAAGCTGAGAGTAGTAGCAAGTTTAAATTTTTAAGAATTCCACTTAAAGTACCAATCGCTTTTGACATAAAATAAACAGCTAGAAGATACAAAGGATCAATAAGTATAAAAAAGAAGTCATAGATATTTAGAGGCGTAATGGATTTTGAGTCTAAAAAGTAAAATGTTTCTCCTATTGCCCACATTAATAAGGCTAGAGATACAAATATGAGGGATAGTCCCATATAACTTTTAGTAAATCCCCAAAGTTTGCTTCTTTGATAACTAAGAAAGGCTCCAGCTAAGGAAATTGAGATTATAAGTCCGGCAAAAATATCTCCAAATAATTCCTGACCGTCGAACCAAATTGAGAGGTGGTAACCTCCCCAGAAAACAATAGTTGAAATGAAGAATAGTGATACATAGAAATTAAAAGATTTTCTGGAAATTGGGGGCAAGTTTTTCTTTTTCATATTTTATTTATTAATATATGTTATCAATAGGATACTTCATTCCCCTCCTAAAGTGCAAGACATCTTTATCTTTAGGTTTAAAAATTTCAGTTAAATAGGAGATAATTTTGGAGGTGTCAAATTCCTTACATGAATAGAGGTCGATAGTTATAAAACCTCTTTTTGCAAATGTATGAATTGTGATATGAGATTCTTGGATAAAAACAGCACCGGTAAATCCGCCGGGATCTTTTCCACCGAGGATTAAATTTCCTTCTGATTTTATAATCATTGGTTCAGTTATTTTATGCATTCCCGCAAGAGTTACTAATGTATTTAAAACATCGTAACAAATTTCCATGTTGTTGAGGGAGGAGTAGTCACAGCCGTAGGCATCAAAGATTAGATGTTCACCGAAAGCGGACGTTTTTTCGATCATTACAGTAAATTAGATACCAAATTTCTTGAATTGTAAATACCATTTTATGTAATACAATAAATTAATGAAAGATCTTGCCCATTTTAAAGAGAAGTCTTTAATGAAACACCACTTTGTTCCAAATAAAGATACTAAAAAAAGAGCTAGACTTTTGCATCACAAATTTTTTTATCTTTATTCTTCAGTTTTTGTAGTTTTATTTTTATTAATTAATGTTTCTAAAAGTGTAAAACCAGGTGTACTAGGTTACTCCTCAGAGATTACTGTTAGACAGCTCCTAGATGATACAAATAAAGAAAGAGATAGAAGTGGTAAAAAACCTTTAGCAATTAACGAGAAGTTATCTAAAGCCGCAAAATTAAAAGCTGATTACATGTTTGCCAAAAATTTTTGGGCTCACACCGCTCCTGATGGGACACAGCCTTGGGAGTTTGTTTTACAAGAGGGTTACGATTATGCCTATGCGGGTGAAAACTTAGCTAGAAACTTTTACTATTCTCAAGAAGTTGTGGACGCTTGGATGAACTCACCGTCTCACAAAGAAAATTTACTGTCAGAGAATTATGATGAGGTAGGTTTTGCTGTTGAAAATGGTGTGCTTGATGGCTATGAAACAACTTTGGTTGTTCAATTTTTTGGTCGACCGAAAAATACTGCTGCAATCACAACCAAAAGCGATCAGGAAAGATACCTCAATTCTCTAAATGAAAAAGTTTCAACCATGGGTGTTTCTACAAAAACAACCTCATCTGTTATAGATGTTCCTTCTTTGTTTAGATATGTAGCTTTCACAATACTTGGATTTGTTTTAGCTTTGTTTATTCTTGATATTTATTATTCTAGAACTAGAGGGGTTGATAAATTTACTGGCCATACTTCAGCTCATATAATGGTTCTTTTGGTGACAATGTTTAGTGTTTATATTATTTTCAAGAATGGTCATATTTTATGAACTATAGAAAACATATTTTCGAGTACATATTTATAGGGGTATATTTTGCGTTCTTAATTTACTTTTTTCAGTATCTTTCATTTAGTCCTTATAGTGCCTATATTTTTTCAGCTTCTCTACCTGCATTTTATTTGCTTTGGTCATTGCTTCATCATTACTTTGAAGAAAGGCTAAATCTTAATATTTTCTTAGAATATTTGTCAATTAGCCTTTTTATCTTTATAATACTTACTACTGCCTCAAATCTATAAATGAAGATATCAATAATTATTCCTACTTATAACGAAGAGGAAAACATCAAAACCCTGGTCCCTTTACTGGTTGCTAAATTTAAAGAATTTAAAAGTTATGATTTTTCCATACTTTTTGTAGACGGTAATTCCAAAGATAAAACGGTAGTTGCAATAAAAAATTTCCAAAAAGAAATTAAAAATATATTTCTAATAGAAGAAGAGTCAAAAACTGGTCTAGGAGGAGCTTATATTAAAGGTTACATCTATTCCATGAAAAAATTAAAAGCTGATTACGTTGTTGAAATGGATGCTGATCTGCAACATAGTCCCGATGACTTTCCAAAATTAATTTCCAAAATTAAAGAAGATTACGATTTAATTATTGGTTCCAGGTATGTTAAAGGGGGTTCTGTTCCTAAAGAGTGGGCATTATATCGAAAATTTATTTCTTACTTTGGAAGTCTCTTTGCTAGAGTTTTGCTTAGAATTATGAAGGTAAAGGATTTTACTTCAGGATTTAGAGTAACCAAAGTTAAAGGAATTTTAGACCAGATTGATTTTACTCAAATCAAATCAAAAGGTTTTGCCTACAAGATGGATATGTTAGTTCGAATTTATGAAATGAAAGCAAGGATTGTGGAGGTTCCGATCGCGTTTGGGTTACGAGATAGGGGAACTTCCAAGATGGAGAAGAAAAACTTTAGAGATTCACTAGATGTTGTTTTATATTTTGCACTTCAGAGAAATAAAAATTTTATAAAATTCGTAATTGTTGGATTTGGTGGACTCTTTACCGATTTACTTATTTTTAACTTACTCTCTTTAAAGATTGCTTCTTCGGCAGCTAGTTTAGTTTCAGGAATCTTCGCATTAACTTTTACATTCCTTATGAATAATTTTTGGTCCTTTAGCGAAAGACAAAAAAAGACTTTTAGAGAAATTATTCCAGTTTTTGTGATTTACGGAATTAGTTCTTATGTTCCGATTCTTTTAAGAAGTTACCTAATTCACTTTTTAGAATCTACCTATGGAGACACACTTGTTATTAGTAATATTGGTTTCTTAATCGGTGTTGTGTTTGGAATTGTTTGGAACTTTACAGTTTATAGTAAAATTATATGGAAGAAAAAATCATGAAACAACATAAAGTCGACATTTCAATTGTTATACCTTGCTATAACGAAGAAGAGAGGATTATCTCTTCAATTAGCTCTGTTGTATCCTTTATGAATTCCTTTAACCCATCGTTTGAGATTATAGTAGTTGATGATGGCTCAAAGGATAATTCTGTTACTTTATTAAAAAATTATATTTCAACTAGAGATAATATTTATTTAATTGAAAATCCGCACAAAGGAAAAGGTTTTGCTGTTCGAACTGGCGTTTTGTTGTCAGAAGGTAAATATGTTTTGATGTCTGACGCGGATTTAGCAACACCAATTGATGAGATAAAAAGACTTCTAGTTTGGGTAGAAAATAATAACTATGATATCGCTATAGCTTCCAGAGAAGGCTTAGGTGCCTCAAGATCCGATGAGCCTTTTATAAGACATTTAATGGGAAGAGTTTTTAACTTTTTAATTAAAATTCTTGTTGGGCTATTTTACAATGATACTCAATGCGGATTTAAGTTGATAAAAGGGGATGCAGCTAGGGATATTTTTAATAGAATGATTCTTTTCGGTGATGATGCACGAATTGTAAAATATCCAAAAGTAACTGCTTTTGACGTTGAAGTTTTAGTAATTGCCAAAAATGACGGATTAAAAGTAAAAGAAGTTCCTGTTGCTTGGAGCTATATCCCAACTAAGCGTGTTTCAGCGATTCGAGATTCAGTTTTAATGCTCATGGAAATTTTAAAAATAAGAATAAATGATTTATTTGGGAGATACAAAAAGAGATAGAAAGGTTTCAATATGAGAATTTGCGTAATTGGTACAGGTTATGTCGGTTTAGTTGGCTCTTCAGTTTTTGCAGACTGGGGTAATGAGGTAATTGGGGTTGATAATAATCCTGAAAAAATTAAGATGATTGAGTCCGGAGTAATGCCTATTTTTGAACCAGGTTTAAGAGAGCTTGTTGCTAAAGGTATTTCTAGTGGTAATCTAAGATTTACTGATTCGTTAAAAGCAGGAATCAACGACGCTGAGATCATTTTTATATGCGTCGGTACACCTATGGGAGAGGACGGAAGTGCCGATTTAAAATACATTTATCAAGTTGCTGATGAGATAGCGCTTGAAATGAAAACACCTAAGATAATATCAATTAAAAGCACAGTTCCAGTTGGAACAAATAAAAAGATCAGAGAATATATTAAAAATAAAACCTCAGTAGAATTTGACTCGGTATCAGTCCCTGAATTTTTAAGAGAAGGTTCCTCAATTGAGGATATGAATCAAACCGATAGAACTGTGATTGGATCCAATAGCCCTGAAGCTATTGAGAAAGTCTCTAGGCTATTCGAACATTTAAATTCTCCTATTGTTAAATGTGACTTAGAGAGTGCGGAATTGATTAAATACGCTTCCAATTCCTTTCTAGCCACTAAAATTTCTTTTATTAACGAAATAGCTCAAATTTGCGATTTGAGTGGGGCTGATGTATCCAAGGTGGCTCAAGGTATGGGTTTGGACTCCCGAATTGGCCCTAAGTTTCTAAACGCTTCTATTGGGTATGGAGGTAGCTGTTTTCCTAAAGATGTCCAAGCTCTATACAAAACATCTAGTGATTTAGGGTATCACTTTAATATATTAGAGAGTGTGATAAAGACTAATAAAGACCAAAAGCACTACTTTATTGAAAAAATTAAAAAAGTATACGGGGAGGGTCTTAAAGGAAAAACCGTCGCTTGCTTAGGCCTTGCCTTTAAAAATGATACCGACGATATTAGAGAATCCGTAGCAATTGAGGTCGTTCGAATTTTAAGAGATATGGGAGCTGAAATAAAAGCTTTCGATCCTGAAGCAATGCCAAATTCCAAAAAAGTACTTGGAGACTCCGGTATTACTTACTGCGCTACAAAAGAAGATGCCGTAACGAACTCTGATTTTCTTGTGATTTTAACCGAATGGCGAGAATTTAAAGAACTCCAAGACTCAGTTCTAATTTCTGTTAAAGATAAAAATATTTTTGATGGAAGAAACTTACTTGATAGAACTAAACTTGGTAATTTAGGAATTAATTATTATTGTATCGGTAAAAAATGAAGAAAATTCTCTATTTTGTCCCCACCTTTTCAAATCTCTCTGAAACCTTTATTTTAAGAGAGATTGAATCTCTGGAGCAAAGAGGGAATCTTGATATACATGTAATTTCCCTTAAAGAAGGTACGGCCAGAATCCCTGATAGCCTGATCTATAAAGTGTCTTATTTTAAAGTTGATTACGCTGATCTATTGCCGGCAATTGGATTTGGTTTTAAAAACTTTAAACACATATATAAAGTCTTTAAAAAGTTTCTGAAGGAATCTGAAGATGGTTTAAAACTAAAATTAAAAAACTTTGCCAAAGGTGTTTTATACGCTTATAAATTAAGCCCTTTTGAGTATGACCAAATTCATATTCATTTTTTATCTGATATTTCAACAATTATTTCAATTTCAGCTTTAATCAACAAAAAACCCTTTAGTATTTCTGGGCATGCTAGAGATATTTTCGTTGAAGCTTCCTCGATAAATTTTAAGGTTAAGAATTCAAAATTTATAACTGTCTGCAACACTAAAGCTTTTTTAAAATGTGTTGAGTTGTCTGGAGGTAAGGGAAGAAAAAACTTAATCATGTCGTTTCACGGTGTTGATAATTCTAAATATCAATATTCCTTAAGGAAATTTACTTCCACGGGAAACTTAAATGTTTTAACCGACGCTAGATTTACTGAAAAAAAGGGTCTAATTCCTCTCTCTAAAGCCGTTATTTCCCTAATTAAGGATTACAACTTTGACATCAATTTTACAATCGTTGGTTTAGCTGTAACTGAAGAGCAGTTTAAACATCTAGAGGAGATTAAGAAGTTATTCAAGGATGCCCATATTTATGAGAGGCTATCAATCCCGGGTCATGGTAAAGGAGTTCAACAAGACGAGGTAATTGAAATCTATAAAAACGCTCAAATTTTCATTTATGCTGGAGTTGATACTCAAAGCGGGGATTCAGATGGCGTACCCAACGGCTTGCTTCAAGCAGCCTATTCTGGTTTGCCTGTAATCACAACATTATCTGGAAGTATTGCTGACTTATTTAATGAACGAAACTCCTATATTATTAAACAAGCAAGTTTCGAAGATATTATTGAAAAATTTAATTTTTTGATGCTTGATAAGGTTAGGGCGGATAAATCTGAAAAACTAAAGAAAGATGTAAGCGAGAACTTTGATCTAATTAAAAATATAACTTACCTGGAAAGTCAGCTACTAAAATAATGAAGAAGATTGCAATTATTACTAAAAACACTACCTTCAATAAGTACTTTGGCGGCCTTGAAGTTCATACTAAGGCATTGATTGAGAATTTAAGTTCCGATTATCAAGTAGATGTTTTTGCACCAAAGAGAGAGCTTAAAAACTTATTTGTTAAAGAGAACAACAAGAATTTCTATTTTCTTGAATGTGAGTACAAAACAGGCTTTATCTCGGATTTATCTAAAAATAATTGGTATCACGGTTTAATAACTTTTTTTGAAGAGAAATATCATGAGAATAAATATGATTTAATAATCTCTATCTCTTCTGCGGGCTACCCGATCATTCGAAATAAAGCTAAGTACAAACCAAACATTATTACAATCTGCCATGGTTCGGCTTACTCTGAATTTAAATCTTTGTACAATGAACAGGGATTAAGTTTTAGTTTTTTTAAAAACCTTCCTTATTTTTTATATAATTACTTTTTTAAGCAGCCAGACTTCATTAGAAATTCTGACTTTGTTGTTAGTGTATCAAGCTATGTACAAGCCTCTATTGTAAAAGAAACCGGAGCCCTAGATCTTGCCAAATTCAACGTAATTCATAACGGGGCAAAACTTGAAGCATACCAGAAAGATTTTAGTAGAACAAATTCTTTGAAAGTTCTTTTCTCCGGAAGAATTGAGAAATCAAAGGGTATCTTCATTCTGTTACAAAGTATTAAGGATTTAAATATCAAGTTACTTATAGCCGGGGATGGTTCTATGCTTGAGCAAGCCAAACAACTTCAACTTGACTTACAGATTCAGGATAAAGTTTTATTTTTAGGTAAGTTAAACTACCCTCAGCTGACTGAGTATTATAAAGAATGTGACCTATTAGTAGCCCCTAGCCTAAGAATAGAGGGTTTCCCTATGTCTATTGTTGAAGCAATGGGTTATTACATGCCTATAATTGCAACAAAAATTGGGGGTAATGACGACGCTGTATTTGAAAATAGGAATGGGTTCTTAATATCTCCAGGAGACGTAGATGAGCTGAAAGAGAGGATAAAGTTTTTTGATACCTATCCTGAGAAGATAAAGGAGTACGGTCTAAACTCTAGGAATCTTGCCGTCCAAAAGTTTAATCAGGATTTTATGATAAATGAGTATAAAAATTTAATTGAAAGATTTATTATTTAGCTATGAGAATACTAAGGATTTTTTATGATTGGCCTGGAACTTGGAATGGTTTGGGTCCTTCAGGATACGAAATTACCAAAGAGCAACTCAATCAAGGTAATAAAATTACATTAATGTGCGGAAATTGGGCTAAAAATCCTCCTGTTTCTTTACCAAATTTAAATATCATCCCTATTTTTAGGGAACCCATTGAAGGCACTATTTACTTTACATCTTCCATACTTTTATTAATCAAATACTTACTCTGGAGAAATACATACAAGGTTGATGTAATCCATTCTCATGGTCACTTTGCGATTTGGATTTATCTATACAGGTTAATTTTTAAAAAAATGCTTTTTGCTAGGTTTGAATTTGAGCCTCTTTTTGTAACCCATTTTCACAACACTTTTGCGGGAAGATGGGATTCACTTAGAAAAGAGAATAAGCCAATTAAATGGTTTTCTGAAAAAATTGCATGGCCTTTGGGAGTTATGTCAGATAAGTGGGCAGTATCATCGAGTGACCTGTGTGTTTTTGTTTCTCAAAATCTTTTAGATGAGGCTGTTAAATTTTATGGCGCTGACTTATCCAAATGCGTAGTGTTAGAAAATGGTGTTAACACCGAGCTCTTTAAGAGAGTTAATAGCATTGAAAAGGATAAAACTAGGAAAGAGTTGGGTTACGACTTATTTGACACAGTTATTATTAATTATGGCAACATGGTTGGTAGAAAAAATATTGTAAACTTGATTCAGTCCTTAAGTTATCTTCCTATTAAATATAAACTACTTCTGATAGGTTCTGGGCCAAAGGATTACAAGGATCAAATTGACAAAGTAATTATTGATAACTTATTAGGTTCAAGGGTTCGAAGAATCCCGTACACCCCTTATACCGATCTACCAATTCCAATCCAAAGTTCTGATATTTTTGTGCTGCCTTCAGATTTTGAGGGCTTGCCAAAAGTTGTACTTGAAGCTTTATCTTGCGAAATTCCTACCCTTGTATCAGGGTTCAAGTTTACCGATCATGTTGACGGGGTTTATTACTTAGAAAATAAAGATCCAAAGACTATTGCGGCTCAAATACAAGAAATTTCCACATCTGAAGTAAAAATGGACATCGATGCTTTCAGGGCTAAGTTTTCCTGGAAAACCAAGATGTTCGTGTTAAATAATTTATACCAGAGATTTATCAACGAAAAAAATGCTAAAAATAATTAATTTTTTAACTAAATATAAGTATATTATTTTTATAATTTTATATCTTGTATTCAGAGTCGCTATTTTGAACATAAATTCAGCTGAATGGGGGGATAGTTACAGAATTTTACGAGCTACAGATTATTTAAAATCTTTTACCTACCCTTCCGATGAGAAAAGACCTCCGTTATTTTCGGCTCTATTACTTCTCAATCCTTTGAATGACGCAATAGCTGGATCTAGGGTAATAATGCTTTTACTCTCGTTACTCATACTCACTTCTTTTTACTTTCTTCTAAAGCAAATTAATTTTAGCCTAACTGAAAACCAAAGATTTTTTTCAATGGTATTTTTAGCAATCAATCCTTTATTTTTGTATTGGTCTATAAGAGTCTATGCTGATAGTTTGTTTTTACTTTTAATGCTTTTAAGTTTAAACATTTTCTACCTATACCAGAAACATTTTTATCGTTTTCTGCTTCCAGCACTTTCCTTTATAGCAATACTCGCTGTCTTAACTAGGTTCGAAGGTTACATTCTTTTTGCTTGTGTATTTTTAGCGATCCTTTTAAGTGTTAAGAGGAAATTTGAGACATTATTTTATTTGATACCATTTATTTTCTTCCTTTTCTTGATAATTTATTTTCCTCAATACTCCTTTTATAAAAATCCTATTGGCTCAAGTTACGTTGACGAAGCTGTTGGAAGGGTAATCTCCCTTAGGGAAATATTTAATTTTGGATTGCAGTACCTGTTTTTATTAGGAAATTTATATACTATTTATTTTCTAGCTTTTTCAAAAAATCTAATTCTTCGATTCTTTAAAGATAATCTAATTATTCTTTTCATTTTACTTGTTCATTCAGCTCTATCTTTTGTTTGGTTTGCTGCCGTGCCTAGGTTATTTTTACCAATACTCCCATTTCTTTGTATTTTATTTGTTATAGGGTTTGAAACATTTTTTAATCTTACTTCTCGTATTTCAACCAGCGTTTATTTGAAAAATTTTTGGAGGAGAGAATATCTTCACTACCTAACCCCAGTTCTATTACTTATTACCTACGCTTTGGGCCAAGCCTACTTAAAATTACCTTTCCTATTAACTAATTTGGTCTATTTCTCTTTAATTCTGGTTTATTCGGCACTCTTGCTCTTGGTTATTTTCTACCACTATAAAAAAGTGTTTATATTACTAGTTATAGTTTTTAACCTTGTTTGGGGATATATGTTTATTTCCCTTGAAAAAGATACATTAAAAGTATTAAATACCGCTACTTTATTTTTTATTGACAATTACAGCCCTTCCGGAAATGTACTTACTAATGACATCTCCAGTATCACGAGATACTACCTAGGTGACAAGCACTACCAAACCGGACTGTTAACCAAAGGAAGAGACTTATCTGATGTTATAAAGATGAATAACATTGAATATGTAATTGTTACCAACGAGCAAAATCCTGAGATGTCTTTCACACCCTCTAAACACCCATACCTGACAATCCTGAAAGAATTTAGGCAGGTAATTGGCGGTAAAGAGTTTTATACTTATATTGCTAGAGTTAACGTACCGCTGGTTAAATGATAGAATAATGTATGCTTTTATCTATTGTTATACCCGTTTATAACGAAAAAAATACTGTTTCAGATATTATTAAAAAGATAGATTCCCTTCCCACCAGTTTAAATAGAGAGTTAATTATAGTTGACGATGGTTCAACTGACGGAACTAGGGAAATCTTAAAATCCCTAGAAAGTCGAAGTGACGTTAAATTAATTTATAAGGAGTCAAATTCTGGAAAAGGGGATAGTTTAAAACTAGGATTTAAAAATTCAAAAGGGGATTATGTAATTGTTCAAGATGCTGATTTAGAGTATGAGCCTGAAGATTACTTTAAGCTTCTTGAGGCAATTGATGGGAAAGATAATACTATTATCTATGGTTCGAGATTTATGGGCCATTATGAGGAAATGTCTCCTCTTCACTACTATGGCAATAAATTTTTAACTTCAATCACAAATATTCTATACGGTGTTGCGCTAAGTGATATGGAAACTTGTTACAAATTGTTTCCAGGCAATTTTATTAGGAGCTTAAATTTAAAGGCTAATCGATTTGATTTTGAACCTGAGATAACTGCTAAAGTTTTAAAATCTGGGTATAAAATAATTGAAGTACCTATTAGATATTATGGTAGAAAGCATTCCGAAGGTAAAAAGATTACTTGGAAAGACGGTTTTAATGCCATCTATTCCCTAGTTAAATACAAGTTCAATGACTAAATTTATTAAAAAATTATTACAATTTGATCGGTATTATTTAGTTCTAATTATATTCTCTGTTGTTGTTTTTGCTTCAATGTTGAAAATAAATTTTTTCAGATATAACAACTTTGACATGGGTAAATTTGACTTAGGCAACATGACTCAAATGTCTTGGTATTCTTTGAAAGGTAAGTTTATGTATCTTACTGATTACTTTGGTTCTAATGTTCCAAGATGGAGCATGAGTCATGTTGACCCCATCTTAGTTTTATTTATTCCGTTCTTCTATCTTATTCCTGAACCTCTAACTTTAGTTATTTTACAAAATTTACTTATAATTCTCGGAGTTTTTTTTGTTTATAAAATAGCTCTTCTTAAAACCTCTAATAAAGTGTTTTCTTTATTTATTTCCTTAGCCTATCTTTCATACCCAGCCTTGGGATTTGTAATTTCCTGGACTGGCTATCACGGTGTAAGTCCTGCAATTTTCTTTTTCCTCTGGTTTTTTTACCTATTTGAAAAATATAGAAGCTCTGATTCTGTGCTAACTTATAAAAACTACTTTTATCTAATTATACTTTTAGTTGCAACTCTATCCGGTAAAGAGCAGATTTCTCTATACTTTATTGTTCTTGGGGCTTACATTTTTCTGACATCTAAATATAAAAAATTTGGCTTATTTGTATCTTTATTTAGTTTGATTTGGTTTGTGGTTTGTTTTTTTATAATAATCCCAGCCTATGCTCCCGTTAGAGTTCAATCCTTTGAGAGATTTATGGTGGATCTTAATTTAAGTAAGGAGGATATACCAAACGTTTATAGTTCAAATTACTTCTTATCTAGATATTCTGAGTTTGGAGATTCCTATTCTGAAATAATCAAAAATATGGTTTTTGACCCGGTTAAAACCGCGTCAATTTTTATTTCAGGTGATAAGTTAGATAACCTAAACTTAACGTTTGGCCCTCTACTATACTTACCATTTCTTTTCCCATTAATTCTTTTAGTTGCTTTTCCTGATTTACTGATTAACTACTCAACTACCCAAGGGGGAATTGGTACTTCTGAAATTTATAACCACAGAATTTCAATGATAATTCCAGTTTTATTCCTTAGCTCGATATATGGAATTGCCTTTCTTTCCAAATTCTTCAAACATTTCTTACAGGAAAAATACAATAAAATAATTATTTCGTTACTAGGCTTGATTTTATTTTTAAGCAATATTTACTTTTCAATGTATGTAGGAGAAAAGAACCCTATTTTTTCTTGGATAGTGGAGGCTGTAAACAAAAGAGTGTTTGCTAAATCTGAACCAAGCTTGATTGACAAAAAATTAAAAGTCGGCGAGGTAACTCGAGTTAATCCTCTAGATGAAAATGATAGAGATTGTGTTAAAAAAATAATTCAACAAATTCCCCCTTTAGTTTCTGTTTCTGGACCTGATTTTATGGGAAGCCATTTAGCTCAAAGAGAAACTTACGCCATCTTTCCTGCAGGAAAGAATACTTCAGATTATTTAATAATTGATATTTATTCTAAAAAATTACTTAGAATACTTGAATTAGACTACTCCTTAAGTAAAGATTTTATAGGTGATACCTTTGCTTCAAACGATTATGATCTTAATTTTGCTTGTGGAAACTTGATGGTTTTGACCCGAACACCTAACAAGACTACTCAAAATGAACCTAATAAGTTAGCACCATTTCAAAGATACTCAACTTACCCAATCAAGTTTAATTATGAAATTTACAATAAATTAACAGTTGTTGATTATGAATTTAATAAAGAAATTACCTCAAACCAAAAAATGAGTTTAAGGTACGTTTATCAGAGGAAGGGTAGTAAGGAGCTAAACGATTTCGTATTATTTACAACCTTAGTTAACAAGTCTAATGGTGAGATTTTCCAGGTAGTAAATTACCCTGCCTTTGTGTTCTCTGAGTTAGAAACTTTTAAGCAAGATAAATTTTACGAGGAGAAGTTTGATATTGTTATCCCTCCATACCTTGAAAAAGGTACCTATATGGTTTTTGTTGGAATGGATAACAAAATTAATACTAGAAGTTTATATCTAGGAGACACCGAACTTAAATGAGTAACTTATTAAGACTTCAAGTTGTCAGTTTTATATCCAGAATTATCGCTATGTTTAGCGGTATTTTTCAATCTTTAATCATTGTTAATTTACTATCAGTTAAAGAGTTTGGTTTAATTGGGTTGGTTACCTCAATTGCAGGAATAGCAGGGATCACCCAACATTTAGGTTTGGCTTCATCCTCTACAAAAGAGATTTCTAGCGCCAAATCCTCGAAAGATGTTATTCATATTGTCTTAGCCTCACTATCTATCAGGTTTTTAATAACTTTTCCTGTAGCTATAATATTGTATTTCTTTGCTCCTCAAATTGCAGCTTATTATCAAAATCCTGACTTAATTTTCCCCCTTAAAGTTTTTGCTGCTGTAACAGTAATTCAGGCCTTTCAAAGTATTTTTAATTCTGTTATTTCAGGAACTCATAGATTCAAAGAGTTGTTTACCTATCAAGTAGTTATCTCATTTGTTAGTGTTTTAATATATGTTCCACTTATTTATAAGTACAGGCTAGATGGCTTTTTTTACTCGTTAGTTATTTTTAATTTAGTTCAAACTTTAGTCTTAGGGTATTTAGCGTTCAAGGATATTGGTTTGAGGTTTGAATTTCCCACTAAAACAGAGTTTTTTAGCTTAGTAAAAAATTTACTTAAAATATCCTTAGCAATTTATTTTGTTAAAATTTTATTTACTGCTTGGCAAGAGATTCCGGTAGCCGTTTTGGGTAAACAATATTCTTTAGAGTTACTTGCATTATTTACATTCGCTTTTAATTTTTCCTCTAAATTAATGTCGATCTCAGATTCCGTTACTGATGTAAATCTTCCTGTTTATTCGAAGAAGTTTGAAGACAAAGATTTTTTTGAGCATTTTAGTCAAAATTTTAATGTTCTTTTCCATTTTATTTTCTTTGTAGGTATTTCAGCTTCCTACTGGGCTAAAGAGATTTTACAGGTAGCTGATCTGATGATTTACAAAGTCGGTGCTGTCTTGTCGCTAGAATTATCCAAAAATATTTACGAAAGATACCAAGAAGCGCTGATATTGTTCTTACCTTTGATTCTTTCAATAGTTTTTTATTCTTATTTAAACATTCTAAAGTCTTCGATTTTCGTTCCGCTCGAGAAGTTAAGGAAGATGATGATTAGCTACCTATTACTTATTTTTGGATCTTTTTTAACTTATTTAATTTGTATAAATCTACTACCTGGTTTAATTTCTATGTCTATAGCTCTAGCAGTGGGTTCTTTTATAGCTTTTGTTTATGCCGCATACTTTATCTACATAACTTACGGAACCAATATCTTCAGTCTTAAGAAGATCTACTTTTCAATTTTATCTATATTTGTGGGCTATTCTGCAATTTATTTTTCCGATATGGGGTTAATTGAAAAATCGTTGATTTATTTAACTTATTTCATTTTCCTAACTTTTATATTTAAAGTTAATGTTATTAAGTTAATATTAAAGAGATAATGAAGAAATACCTAAAACTCACCTTAAAAATAATTATTAGTACCTCTTTGATTGGGTATCTTCTTTTATCAACAGATATAAGCAAGGTACTTGATATTTTATTTCGAGTTAACCCCTTCTACTTTTTTGTTGCCTCTATTCTAATTATTGTTAATTATGTATTTTCATCATTTAGATGGAGATATTTAGTTTTAGATTCAAAAATTTCTATTATTTACATGATTAAACTTTATTTTATTGGTTCTTTTTTTAATAACTTTTTACCAACTTCCATCGGAGGGGACGCCTATAAGATTATGAAGTTGGGTGAGAAGCTTGGATCTAAAACTAATTCATTTACAGCAACTTTCCTTGAGAGATTTATTGGCATGATTGCATTACTTGTAATATCTCTTTATGGTTACCTAACTTTTTCAAATCTAAACATAATGAGCTTTTTGATGGTATTTATATTGGTTATTCTTAGTTTCTTTGCTTATTTAATTTTCTATCCCAAATTTACTTTTAAACCAAAGCTCTTACTTAAATTATTTGATGTTTTAGATAAAATTCATGCCTCCTTTATGAGATATAAAAAAGAGCCAATGTTACTTGGTTATTCGTTTTTAGCTAGTTTAGTGGTACAGGTGTCGGCTATTTTTACACAATATTATATCTTTAAGTCCCTTGAGGTAACTTTACCAGTGGACTTTTCTCTTTTTGCTTTTCCAATTATTTTTCTTTCTGGTTATGCAATTCCATCTTTAAACGGTATTGGATCTCAAGAAGTTTTATATACCTCATTCTTTTCTACAATTGGTGTGGCTGCGGGCATTTGTATAGCTGCATCCTTCCTTTACCATATCTCACGATTAGTAGTTAGTTTAATTGGTGGCTTATTATATCTAAATGAAAAATAAACTTTTAAACTCCCTTAACAACCGATTGGTTCTATTTTTAACAATCTTCATTTTTAGTGTTGTAATTAGATTGTATTATTTAGGGTATGAGTCAATTAACCCTGATGCTGTAAATTGGCATTACAGATGTCAGCAGTTTGCAAACGGAATTAAGTACCTTCAGTTCGAGAAAACATATCCTCACTACCATCCTGGAGTTACTTTGTGCTATACCATGTCTGTTCCGACGGAAATTTATAAACAAATTACCGGCCAAATTTACAATAGTAATACTTATTTAAATTTTAATTTTGTAAACTCCCTTTCGTTAATTTTTGTTGTTTCATTTCTAATTTCTTTAATTGCATTACAGTTTTCACTTAGAGAAGGGGTGCTATTTAGCTTGATTTTAAATCTTGAACCTTTCTTTTTTGGCAATAGTAAGTTAATTCATTTGGATACGCTTTTATCCTTATTTATCTTTCTATCCTTAATTTTTATTAAAAACTATTTAAATTCCAATTCTAAAAAAGATTTGATTTATTCCGGTTTGTTTTTAGCGCTTGGCTTTTTAACTAAGAGTGTTGCTATAGTTTTCTTTCCTTTTTCTCTAATTGGAATTTACCTTTTATCAAAATCCAGTAAGTTGAAAAACGTCAGTGTTTATTTAGCTTCTTTTATACTTACAGTTTTCATCCTGTTTCCTGCTATGTGGGTGGCTCCGGTACAAACTATTACTAGAATCTTTAAAGAGGCTGACCGAGTTGGGGTTAGAACCGGTCACTCTGAGTTTTTCCTAGGAGAGTACTATGATGACACCTCAGATCCCGGTTTACTTTTCTATCCGGTTGATGCCCTGATTAAGTATTCCCCGTTGATAATTTTCGGTATCTTTTTAATTGCAGTTTGTATTTTTAAATTTATTCAGAATAATCTTTCTTTTAAGAAGTTTTTAAATTTTGAGGTATTTCTATTACTAATTTACTTTGTTTACTTATTCGTAATTTTTTACTCAGATAAGAAAGTTGACAGATACCTACTAGTTCTACTGCCTCCAATTTTCTACTTTTTAGCTCACAATTTCAGTAAGCATGTTAAAACTATACTTGCTTTGTTGGTTGTGAACTTTATTTCAATGGTTTATTTTTCACCGTTTCAATTTTTGTATTTCTCCCCAATTTTAATGAATTACACTAATGTTAATAATCTTGTAGGACAAAAATCTTTTGGAATGGGAATGTACGACTTGAGGGAATATTTAAAAACTAATTATGGAGAGAAACATTTAGGTTTTTATGATATCAAGCCGATGGAAACAATTTATCCAAACTCAAAAGTCCACGATATAAGAGAAACATCGCAATCTAAAGTAGATATCGTTATACTTTCTGTGAATGAAGTAATGCCTGAGAAATATACTCAGTTTACGAAGAAAGAAAGTTTTGTTATTAAGGGCATTCCTCTATATGATATCTATACCAAGAATTAATTTTTCAAGCAAAGGCGGCTATTTTTAATAACATGTTGGTTTTACTTAATCTTTAAGTAGTCATAATTTTAGTTATAATAATGAGGACCTTTATGAAATTAAAAGACACTTTAATTAAATTTATTTTAAATCAAAAATATTGGGGAATTTACCTAGCGATTTTTTTTATTGTAATAAGACTTCCTTACCTCGGTTTTTCAAATTTTAATACCGATTCTTTTAAGTGGAAAGCAAGAATCTATGATTTTGGGTCTGGTGTATTTAACCTCAACTTTGAGCAAACAGTTCAAAAGTATCACCCTGGAGTCACTCTCTTATGGATCGGAACTGCTAGCGTTAAAGTTTACAACTTTACTTACTCTTCAATCTTACAGAAAACTCCTCAGTCTGATTCTGCAGAATTTCTTTTCTCTTTGAATTTTTATCAAATCCTCTTCGTTGTTTTGGCTCTGGCATTTTTGATAAATAAATCATACAAATATTTGTCTGAAATATTAGGAAAAACTAAAAGTCTTTTGATACTTGCGATAGTAGCGGTCGATCCTTTCTTTTTGGCATTAACAACAACTCTACACTTAGATGGGCTGTTAAACTTACTACTTTTAAATACCTTACTAACTCTATACCTCTATATTGATGGAAAAGGTTATAAGTACCTTTACCTATCGGGCATTTATTTTGGATTAAGTTTGTTAACTAAAACTACTGCTATCTTGTTTCTTCCTGTAATCTTTATTGCGATTATCTTTAAATACTTAAATACTAAAGAAGTTTCTCATTTTATAAAATTTGGTTATTTTTTACTCATTACATTTCTAACCTACTTTATTTTATGGCCTGGAATGTGGGTTGACCCGATAGGAACTCTAACTTATGTACTAAAGGGGGTAACCGTTGGAACCGATGATCATTCTCAAATTTATTTTGGAAATTTAGTGAATGATCCCGGTCCCTTTTATTACTTAATTGTATGTCTTATAAAAACACCAATTTATATATTTCCAGGGCTGCTATTAGCAGCCTATAGGCAATTTGGTACCACATATAAGAAATATACCTTTGAATTATTTCTATTTTTAAGTTCCATTCTATACTTAATAGAAATCACTATCCCCTCAAAGAAATTGGATAGGTATGCTCTAACTTTTATTTTGTTAATAAGCATCTCAATTATTTCTTATGCCTATGATTATAGTAAAAAGTTAGCTTATTCATTTTTAATTTTAAATTTACTTTTTGTATTCTATTTAAGATTCGATTTCTTTTCTTACTACAGCCCTTTGTCGGGAGGTATAAGTAACGGTATAAAGTGGGTTGAGCCCAAATGGGCATTTGGTCAAAAAGAGATTGCTGAATATTTCTCCAATGAAATTAACATTAATAAACTAGATTATTTTGGAAACGGAGAAAATATCAGTAAAATTTCAGAAAGAAACAAAAAGTTAGTAGTAGCTCTACCTGAAAAGTACTATACCCAACTTTACCCATACTTTAAGTTAATTGGTGGTTGGGCGGTAATTAATGAGATCAATCCTGAAGCACGAAAAGCAAATTACTTTATTTTTCCAGTTTGGGAGGATAACTCAGTTGAGTTTATAAGCAGATATAAGTTATCTTACTATGGCGAAATTAAAGTTAGAGATGTAGCAATTTTTAAAGTCTTCAAAAGAAATGATAAGTAAGCCCCTCAATTCAACTATAGGCGGAATGCTTTTAGTTACTTTTGGCTCAATAATTTCAACCTTCTTTTCTTATTACTTCAATTTTTATATCCAATCAATTTTTCCAAGTTTGAGTGATTATGGAAATTTTGTTTTTGTCCTAACATTTCTGACCCTAACTCAATTAATTCCGCTGTCAATTTCTAGCTCCCTTTCGTTATTAGTAACTGAATTAAAAGTAAAAAATGAGTTTAGAAAGTTGACCATGCTTTATCTTAGAATGAACCTTCTTTTCGGGTTTATAGGAGGTTTAATAGCTCTATTTACGCTTTTCTTTAGTAGTCAGATTAGCTCCATATTTAAAGTAGGGGACGTGTTTTATATCCAACTTATGGCAATTCTTATATTTATCTCTACTTTATCCATTCCCGTAACCTCTTACTTGTATGGCTTGCTTAGGTTTAAATCCCATACTTCCCTAATTGTTATGATCTCAATACTTAAACTAATTTTTGTATATTTCTTTTACATTTCAGGATTTGGTTTCTTATCTGTACTTTATGGTCTGATACTTTCCTCAGTTTCATTAATTGTAGTTGGAAATTTTCTTCTACTTTCTAGTTTTGATAAAGATTACAGAGCTTCAGATATAACCGGTTTGACCAAAAAGGTTTTATTTTTCTCCCTCCCAATATTTTTTATTGCTACTGGAAATGGTTTAATTACTCAAATTGACTTTCTTTTAATTAAATCCAAATTTGCAACCGAGTTATCAGGTCAGTATGGGCTATTAGTTAATATTGGTAAAATTTTTTATTTTGGTTCCATTGTATTTCTGGGGGCTATGAGTCCTCAAATTACAGAAGCCTACAACAAAAGAGATGGGTATTTTAAAATTTTATTCTTTTATTCAAAAATTATTTTAGGGCTGCTTGCCGGTGGTTTAATTGTTTTTGGTCTATTTCCAAAATCCTTCCTGGACATCTTCGTATTTCTTTCCAGTAAAATTGGCCTTAATTTAAATTCGCTAAACCTTTACTTTCAAGTTACTGAGCTGATTCCTAGCTACGCGGTATTTATTGTTTTAGTAATACTTATAAATTTCTTAGTCATGTTTTTGATAGCTACCTCTACAACTAGAATTTATTTAGGATTTATTTTGGCAACCCTACTTCAATTTTTATTGATCTACTACTATTCTTATGACCTTTATTCTGTAATAAAATGTAATATAATATCGGCAAGTGCTTTACTCGGGTATTTACTTTTTGAGACCTATAAAAAATATGAAAGTTTCCATAATAGTTCCAGCCTATAAGCAGGAAAAATCCATTCAATCCGATTTAGAAAATATTTCCAATGTTATGTCAAAGACAAGGTGGGATTATGAGGTTATCTGTGTAGTCGACGGTTTTTTGGATAAAACTTTAGAAAATGCCTCTAAAACCAAAGATCCTAAAATTGTTGTTTGTGGTTATGAGCAAAATAAAGGTAAGGGTTATGCTGTTAGATTTGGTATGGCTAGATCCGATGGTGATTTTATTGCTTTTATCGACGCCGGAATGGATATAAATCCAAATGGAATCTCGTTAATTCTGGAGCATATGATTTGGTACGATGCAGATATTATAGTTGCAAGTAAGAGGCACAGCGCTTCTAAAATATATTATCCATTTCTAAGAAAAATCTATTCATTTTTATACCAACTTTTAGTTAGAGTTTTATTTAATTTAAGAGTTAGAGATACTCAAGTAGGACTTAAAGTTTTTAAAAGACAGGTTTTAGAGAAAGTCCTTCCAAGGCTACTGGTTAAAAAGTTTGCTTTTGATATTGAGATTCTAGCTGTCGCAAATTATTTAGGTTTTAATAAAATTTACGATGCGCCAGTTGAAATTAAACTTGATATTTTTAACTCAAGTTTTAATCCAGCTAAAGTCATTTTTAACAAGCATATTTGGCAAATGTTGATCGATACAGTAGCTGTTTTTTACCGAATGAGGATTCTTAAATATTATGATAATAATTCAAAAAGACTCTGGGTTTACGACAAAGAGCTTGAGATGAGAGTAAACACCGGAGAAATGAAGTAATGTTCTCAATCGTAATTCCTTGTCGACTTTATAACTCTAAACTTGCTCAAACCCTTGATAAACTACAACTACAGACTTACCAAAATTTTGAAACAATAGTGATTCTTGACTTTGAAGATTCAAATTTAGTTTCAACTTCTAAGGTAAAGTATATTTTCTCAGGAATTAAAACCCCGGGAGAGAAAAGGAATATAGGGATTAAATCGGCGAATGGGGATTACATCGCGTTTTTAGACGATGATGCCTACCCAAGCGAGAAATGGCTTGAGAATTCAAAAATAATACTTGATTCTAATCCTGAGTATATTGGGGTATGTGGTCCTTCAATAACCCCGCCAGACTCTTCATTTTTAGAACAAATCGGAGGTTATATTTACGAATCATTCATGACTTCAGGCCCTACAAGATATAGACATTTACAACAACGGCCAAGAGTTGTTAATGACTACCCTTCAGTAAATTTAATTATCAGAAAAGAATGTATTGATGAGATTGGCGGGTTTGATACCAAATATTGGCCTGGAGAAGATACTAAATTATGTTTAGATCTTACTAAAAAATATGGTAAAAGAATTTTTTATTCCCCAATTCTTGTTGTTTTTCATTACAGAAGAAGTGTATTTCATCCACATTTAATCCAACTTTCGAGATATGCTTCTCATAGAGGATTTTTTGCTAAAGAGTTCCCTGAGACTTCCTTAAAGTTTTCCTATTTTATCCCTTCAATGTTTGTAATTTATTTAGCTTTTTTACCACTTCTATTTTTAAATTTAAAAAACTCTTCATATTTACTATTTCCTTTGCTTGCTTATTTCTTTGCTCTTGTGTTTGAAAGTATTCAGATTTATTTAAAAAGCGGTTCTTTGGCAAAAAGTATTCTTGCAACAATCGGGATCTTCTTCAGTAATGTCACATATGGAATCTTCTTTTTAAAAGGCCTGCTATCAAAACCTAGCTTAGTTTTGAGAGAGGTAGACATTTTAAATGAAAAGTACATCAAAGGATAGTAAAATTTACCTTTTTAACGCTTATTCTCTAAATAACAACAACGATATTTTTATAAGTGGTAGTGATAGGGTTGGTTTGGAGTTAATTAAACAAGATCCAAGCAACGCGGTAGTTTTTGCGCCAAATTGTTTTAGATCCTTATTACCTCAGGAGTGCGTTTTTGTTTCTACCCAAGATGTGTTATCAAAAAGTTTAGTCTTAAACTATCTTTATCGAACTGCAAAATCAATACAATTACTTAAGAAATATTCTCAAGAGTGTTCTTATATTATTTCAACTTCTGACTTTTTTTGTGATACGATTCCCGCCTTTATGTGTTCTGGAGTTTCGAGATGGTATGCTTTTACCTTCCACCTGTATCCCGACGTAATCAGAAATTTTAGTATTAGAAATTTATTTGGTAATTTGGCTCAGGCTTTATCTTTCCTTTTATTTAAACGAGCAAATTTAGTTATAACAACAAATAATAACTTATCCAATCATTTAAAGCATTTTTACAACATTGATAATATTTTAAAAATTAAGCTAGGGGTGGATTTTACAAAGTATTTAAATTCAAATAAGGATAGACCTGTAGATTTAATTTTTTTAGGCCGAATTAAAGATTCTAAAGGTGTATTTGAACTTCCAGAAATTATTTCTCTAGTTGCAAAATCAGTAGATACGCTAAGTGTGGAGATAGTAGGTAACGGAGATACTCAAGATTTAGAGAAACTTAAAAATTTGATCACAAAATTTCACGTTAGAGAATATTTGACAATCACCTCAAATTTAAACGATTCTCAAGTTATCGATCGTTTAAAAAATTCAAAATACTTAATTCAGCTCAGTCGGGAGGAAGGATTTGGATTAGTTATTTTGGAGGCACTTGCTTCTGGGTGCCAAGTTCTTGGTTACGAATTACCTGTTTATTTAGAGAATTTCTCTGAATTTAATTTAAAAATGACTGAGAATTTTAATCAAAAAAATTTAAGTCTATTTATAATAGATAGCATTAAGACTTATCAGTTTAAAAGTACTGATAAGCGTAATTTTGTAAATTTTGAATGGGAAAGTATTTATAATTCAATCTTCAATAATTGATATAATAATCTTATGAAGGATTTTAAAGTTGTAATAGGTTACCCTCCAATAAAAACAGAAAAAGGAGTACCCCTACTTTCTCAAAATAGACAATTCCAATATTTTAATGCCAAAACTTATATCTACCCTATGGTTCCAGCCTACAGTGCTTCAGTCGCTAAATCTAAAGGTTATGACGTTTATTGGATGGACGGAATTGCTGAGGAGAAGACTTTTCAAGAGTGGCTATCTGACTTAAAAGAACTCAGTCCAGATTTATTGATGATTGAAACCAAGGCTCCTGTAGTTAAATCTCACTGGAAAATTGTAGATCATCTTAAGTCTGAGTTACCAAATATGAAGATTGTTTTGGTAGGGGATCACGTTACCTTTAAACCTAAAGAGACCATGGATAACTGTAAAGTTGATTTCATTATCACTGGGGGTGACTATGATTTTATGCTAACAGATCTTTTAAATACGCTAGTAAAAGGGGATAAGTTAGTTGGTGGTATTTGGGGAAGATATCCTTCGGAATTGAATCTTTCTGATTTAGTCAAAGTTGAAGATTCAGATAACTCTGACCAAAAATATTTCATTTCGGGACCATTAGTTCAAAATCACAAATTAGATGACCTCCCTTTTGTTGATAGGGATCTAACCAAGTGGAAAAATTATGCCTATTACAACGGGAACTTTAAATACACCCCCGCCACTTATATGTATTCAGGTAAAGACTGTTGGTGGAATCGATGTACCTTTTGTGTTTGGGATCATACTTTAAATCCAATGGGTACTTACAGAAGGTTTTCACCTGAGAGGTTATTTGCTGAAATTAAACATCTGGTAGATAACTATGGTGTTAGAGAAATTTTTGATGACGCAGGTACTTTGTTTGTGGGCCCTCCTCTCAAGAAATTCTGTCAGATGATGATTGATTCTGGTTACAATAAAAAAGTGGTTCTTGGTTGCAATATGAGGCTTAATGCTCTAACGCAAGAGTACTATGACTTAATGAAACAGGCTAATTTTAGATTTATACTTTATGGAATGGAGTCTGGTAATCAATACACTTTAGATAAATTAGACAAAGGTCTCAAAGTTGCTGAAATTGAAGAGGGTGTCAGAATGGCTAAAAAAGCGGGACTTGAGCCTCACCTTACAATCATGCTTGGCTACCCGTGGGAAACCGAGGAGATGTCTAAAAATACTATCAATTTGGCAAAAAATTTATTCAAAAAAGGTTATGTAGATACAATGCAAGCAACCATTGTAATTCCATATCCTGGCACACCTTTATACAAGGAATGTATTGAAAAAGACTGGTTACTGGTTGATTCAATTGATTACGAATCTTTTGATATGAGGGGTCCTGTGATGAAAACACCTTATTCAAAAGAAAGACTTATGGAACTAACCCAAGAACTATACTCTGCATTTTTTAGTACTAGTTACATTTTTAGAAAAATAATTAGCATCAGAAAAGTAGACGACTTTAAATTCCTCTATTTCTCAGCTTGGAAATTACTGGGCCATCTCTTGGATTTTGACAAAGACCAGACTAAAGTTTCTTTATGGTCTCTTAAATTTTGGAGAACAGCTTTAAAGAAATTAACTAATAACTCAGTTGGAATAGAAAATGCTTAATTCAAAAGATTTTTCTCAGGTTTATTATTCTGATCTTCTATCCGCTAAAAATATTTACAATAAAAATAAGTTAGTAACGATTGAAGAATGCTTGAAACTTCTACCTGCAACCGGAAAGGTTCTAGATATAGGGTGTTTTAATGGGTTCTTTTTAGATATTATAAAAAATAAAGGTTATCAAACCTACGGAATTGATGCCTCATCCGATGCAGTTAGTCTTTGTAATTCAAACGGTCACCATACAGTAGAAGCAAACTTAGAGGAAAAGATTCCTTTTGATGACAGTTTTTTTGATGCTATAACTGGTTTAGAAATTGTCGAGCATCTTGCTGACACCGATACCTTAATGAAAGAGATTAAAAGAGTATTAAAGCCAAACGGAATATTAATTTTTTCCACTCCAAATTTCTTTTCTTTAAGCAGAAGAATAATGACTTTGGTAGGAATTAATCCTTACTTTGAGGCTTCATTTAGTTTTCCTCCAAAAATGGCGGGTCATCTTAGATTTTTCACTCATAACCTACTCAATGATTTTCTAAGCTACCATGATTTCAAAGTAAGATACACCGGCTCTGACGTTGTTAATTTTAATTCTAGTGGAACTTTATTTTCAACAAAGCTAGCTCAGTTGTTTCCTAAAATTGGACGGGGGATAGTTATTAGTGCTACAAATAGTAAATGAAAGACTTTCTAAAGGTATTTTTATTTAGTTTTATTGGTTTTTTCCTAGCCTGGTTAATTTTATTTAAATTAGGTATTAACTCGCTGCCCCTTCAATCTGAAGACGCAATACCTTCTATTTTCACTGGTATTTCAATTGTTAGAGAGGGAACTTTAAATCTCGATTCTTACTACCAAATGATGGTTAGTAAATATCCTCAACCTGATGATTCAAATTTAACTCCTTTTTATTTAAGAAAAATAAATAATCACTATCTTTCGGCTTTTCCCATTATGAATACAATTCTTTCTTTGCCAATTTTTATCCTGTATGTTCCGTTTATAAACAGCGTTTCTTGGAACGATATTTATTTGCTTAGCCATCTGTCAGGAAGTTTTATATTATCCATCTCTTGTGTCGCCTTATTCTACTTATTTAATCGCGTATTAAAGTCTTCAACTAGAAATTCCTATTTACTAACTGCAATTTACGCGCTCGCTACTATAAATCTACCTCTTATTTCTCAAGCCCTATGGCAACACGGTGCAGTTCAGTTTTTTACAATTTTAGGCATAATATTTTTTCTCAGGGAAAGATATTTACTTACTTTTATGTTTTTAGGTTTTGGAATCCTTTCAAGACCTACTGCAGGAATTGTTTTACTCGTTTTATTTATTTATCTGCTAGTTAATAAGAAAGTGAACCTTAAGTTAGTAATAAACTCAGCCATAGGATTTTTAATTCCAGTTTTATTCTTCTTAATCTATAACTATATTTATTACACAGATTTATCTAATCAAGGATATGCATCCCAATTAGGTAATTCCTGGCTTGGAAATTTTCCTGAAAGCTTAATTGGTATTTGGGTTTCACCTTCTAAAGGCTTACTTATTTACTCTCCAATTTTTATTTTTACCCTTATAGGTATTTGGAAAGGTTACAAAAAAGATAATTTAGTCTCAATTTCATTCTGGATAATTCTTCTTCATACTTTAGTTCTTTCTAAATGGAAACACTGGTACGGAGGATACGGGTTTGGATATCGAATGATTTCAGATGTGATCCCTTTTTTCATAATACCAATTTGGTATTTGCTCGAAAATTATTACGATAAAGTAAAAAATGGAATCATAGCTACTTTTACTATTTCGCTTATAATCCAACTTTCTGGCTTGGTATTTTTTGACAGTATCTGGCATAACGCATACGATACTGGGTTTAAAAATACTTCTTGGCTTTGGTCTGTGAAAGATAGTGAGGCTGCTTTTAATGTGAGAAGGGTTTTAGTGAGATTTAATATTTTGGATAAAGCTTGTGAGAAATGCCTTCCTGGTAACCGATAGATCCACTATAATAGAAGTATGACTGAAAAGTATAATATTATTTGCCTTTCCAATCAACTTTGGGACTACCCAAATTGGACAAATAAAAGACATGTGATGTATAGAATGGGTCAGTTAGGTCACCGAATCGTTTTTGTAGACCCTCCAATTAATTTTGGAAAAGTCCTCCTAACTCAATTTAAAAAAGGGTTTTTTACATTAGGGAGGTTATTTAAAGGTTACAAAGTTGCCGACAACGTTTTAATTTATACACCAATTAAATTCTTACCCTTCACGAAATTTTATTCAGAATATTTTGCTAAGCAAATTAATAACCTAACTAAGAACTTTTTTAAAAACGAAAATAAGACCATTCTCTGGATTTATAATGTAGAAATAGAACACCTGGAGAGTTATCTTGATGGAGTTAACAAAGACTATCTTCTATACGATTGTGTTGATTATTATGCAGGTTTTCCAAGATACGCAACCAAAGAGTCTAAGGATGTCTTTTTAAAAGTCGAGAAGGATCTTACTCAAAAGGCTGACTTAGTTTTCGCAACAGCTCCAGGTTTAGTTGAGAGACTTAAAAAATATAATTCAAGAACTTATTACACTCCCAACGTAGGTGATTTCGAGTTATTTCACGACATCAAGGAGAAATACAGAAACGATACTCCCTTAGAGTTAAAGAATGTTAAGCATCCAATCGTTGGTTATATTGGGGCCCTTGATACATATAAATTTGATTACGAAATTCTAAAGGAAGCTGCAACTACCTATCCCGATTATAGTTTTGTAATTATTGGCGATATAGCATTAAAAGATAGGGAAGGTACTCTTAAAGAATTAGGACTAGAGCAGATTTCAAACATTTATTTTCTTGGTTCCATTCCATTTATTAAGACTCCAAAATATATGGCTCAATTTGACGCTGAGTTAATTCCTTATGTATACAACGACTATACAGTTGGTGGCTGTTTCCCGGTTAAATTTTTTAATACCATGTCCGCTGGCATCCCTTCGATAGTTACTGACTTGCCGGTATTTACTTTATATCGAGACATTACTTATATCTCTAAAGGAAAAGCAGATTTTGTTGCGAATATTAAAAAAGCCTTGGAAGAAGACAGTGAGCAGAAATATAAAGAGAGAGTCTCGGTTGCATCAGAAAATACCTGGGATTCAAAAGTTTCAGCTATGCTGCATCTAATTAAGAGTAATTTTAAATCATGAAAATTTTATTCACTTTAAATTCTTCAAATTTTGGAGGAATGGAGCAGACAGTTTTAGATTTAGTTCAGGGCTTGGGTTTTGAGTTTGAGAAATTTGTTATTTGTCCTGAAGGTGATTTAACCCCTAATTTTAAAACTTTCTCAAAAGTAATTTTACATCCCAAAATAAAGAGCTTTGATCTAGCCTATATCAAATTTTTAATCAAGTTTATTAAAGAGAATGAAATTGAGGTGATTCATGCCAATGAACCAAGAATTGTGTTTCATTCAATGGTAGCTGGGTTTTTAGCTGGAGTTAGAGTTAGGATCTCTCATACTCACACGCCTATTTCTATGTGGCAAATTCCTTGGACTAAGAAAATCTTCAATCTAGTTCTTAATTCATTAGTAATAAATTTTCTAAGTACCAAAGAGATAGCTTTATCTAATTCTATTAAAAAACAAAAAATCAAAGAATTAGCCCTACCAAGCAAATTAGTAGTAATTCCTAATTGTCTTGACCCCACTTTTATTACAAATATAGCTAATTATAAAAAACCTAGAAAAACAATATTAAGTAAATTGAAAATTGAAGATAAGTTTGTGTTTCTTTATCTAAGTAGGCTAACTAAAGAAAAGAATCAGAAGTTATTAATTGAAGCTTTTTATTCTCTCTGTAAAACCAATAACGACTCTATTCTTGTAATTGCAGGTAAAGGATCTGATTATGAAGTGCTTAAAAAAAGAATTTCGGCCTTAAACTTGGAAAAAAGAATTTTTATTTTAAACGAAGTTTCCGATGCTGATAAAATAGATTTATATATGTCTTCCGATTGCTTTGTATTTCCGACTTTAGCTGAAGGTTTTGGAATAACATTGATAGAGGCAATGTTTTCATGCTATCCTGTGATTTCCTCAAATTTAGATGTTCTAAAGGAGGTTTCTGGAAATAAAGTTTTGTTTTTCAAAAACAATAATCAGAAATCACTTACTTCAAAATTAAAGGAAGCACTAAAATTAAAAGAGGGGCCAAGCAAATTAGTTGAAAACAAAAAATTTGTATTAGCAAATTATTCAACGGAAAAATATATAGAAAATTATGAAAGTTTGTATAAAAATTAAATTATGAAGATTCTTCTTTGGACAAGGTCCGATTGTTTTAAAGCCAAAGGTGGGGATATGGTTCAGATTGAAAATACCTTTGTGGAGTTAAAGAAGTTGGGAATTGATGTTGTTATATCCGACAAGAATAATGTTAATTTAGATGAATTTGATATTGTTCATCTTTTCCAACTAGATTGGACTCCTGAAACTTATCTTCATGCTAAAAGAGCTAAAGCTATGGGTAAGAAGATTATTATTTCCCCAATTCATCACAGCGTTGATGAGGTTAAGAAATTTGATAATGAATATGTTTTTGGACTCAGAAGAATTTCAAAATTACTATTTGTTGATCAATTTCAAAGAGATACATTTAAAAACATTTACAGATCTATTTTGGATAGAAATAAGGCTCTACCAACTCTTTATTCAGTCTTAATTGGGCTAAAGGAGATGAATAAGAGGGTTCTTGCGTGGGCTGATGTTGTTTTAGTACAAACCAAACTTGAGGCTCAGGAGCTGAAAAATACCTATAATATTGATTTCAAATGGGAAGTTATACCAAACGGCGTGACATCCTTTTATACCGAAAAATCTAAATTAAAAAATCTATTTGATTTCGAAGACTATATTATTTGTGTGGGAAGAATTGAACCTAGAAAAAATAACCTCAACATTATTGCAGCAGTTAAGCAGATTAGGAAAGAATTAAATAAGGATATTAAACTTGTTTTTGTTGGAAAGAAATCCAATAAACACAGAGAATACACCGCCCTATTTGATATAGAAGTTGCTAAAAATGACTGGATTCATTTCAAAGATTATCTTTCGTATAGCTCAATGCCTGCAGTTTATAAATTTGCTAAAGTTTGTGTATCTGCATCTTGGTTTGAAACTACAGGTTTAACTCTACTAGAAGCTTTATTTATGGGAACCAACGCAGTTTCTTCTTCCCCAAGAGCTGAGGAAATTCTTGGTGAATTCTCTTCATATTGTAAACCAGAGAGCGTTGAGTCTATTGCTTCGGCTATTAAAACAGAGTATTTTAGAACTAGACCTAAACTTCCATCCAGTTTTAAAGAAGAGTATACCTGGGAAAATACGGCTAAGAAGACCTCATTAATATATAAGGCTTTATTAAATGATTGAAATATTACTTATTGCAGGAATTTTAATATTAACTCTAATTCTACTAAGATATAATTTTTATGCTTCTTTAATTCTTGCTCTAGTTTTATCAACCTTTTTACATAAAGAATTATTTTCAATTTACATTTGGGATATGCTTCCGATTAGAATTTTTATGGGAGCTTTTTTAATAAATTCGTTTTATGATTTTGTAAGATTTAACGGAATTTCTTTCAAATTTGTAAAATATCTTAAAGACCCCTTTATCTTATTAAATGTTTTATTGCTGATTTCTAAATTAGTTTCAATGGTAAACACACTAAACCTAACTGCATCACTTTCCCTGAATGCTTTTAATATTGCTATTACTGTTTTTGTAATTACTATTTATTTAAAACTTGATGCTGATCAAATTTTAGGCCTCTTTAAGAGTTACATTCCTCTAGCTGCCATCTTATCCTTTATTACATTTGTTCAGTTATTTTTCTATTTTAAATATTCCTTTTTATTTGGCGCAATTTTGAATATTGCTGGAAATACTGTTGATTTCCCTGCCTTCAGCTTGTCTAAAGAATTCTTCAACGACTCCTTAAAGTTAGTTGTAATGACTAGGGTTGGTAGTATTTTTTGGGACGTAAATCACTTTGGAGGCTTCTTGGCTGGGTTAGTTGTTCCATTACTTGCACTAGTTCTTACATTGAAGAAGAACAGAAATTTAAATATATTTTATTTTTTTATCCTTAATCTAACTTTATTTTTAACCAACTCCAGAAGTGCCTGGATTCTTGCAGGAATTGCCTATCTAATATTCTTTGTTTTCGCGGTTTACAAAAAAATAGGTAAAAAGGGAATCGCTTATTCTCTAATTGGGTTTGGGTTATTTAGTTTGTTGCTGTTTTTTATGTATCAAGATAAGGATTCTTATTTTAGAGAAAAAGTAAGATCCTATTTTCACTACAGACTTGATTCCTTTGACTCTCACTTTCTACTTCTTCAAGGTACTGTTGAGGTTTTTAATAAATTTCCACTTATCGGCGGCGGTACTGGTAGTTTTTTTGAGCATTTCAAAACCACACCTTCTTCAAACGATTTTTTACGAAGGGATCCCGCTGGATTAAGTGTTAGGGTTCCGGCACATTCCATATGGGGAGAATCGTTATCCGAAGCCGGGGCTGTTGGTACTTCTATATTTGTATTAATTGTTTTATTAAATCTAGGGTATCTTCTATACTCCATAATACACAGCAAGGATAACTCTGATTTCCTTTTACTCTCTGCCTTTTTTGGAACCATCATCGGATGGTTGATCTCAGGAATTTTTTATTCCTTTAATTCTGAGTTTTTTTACATCTTATTTTTCTTTCCAGTTATGTACTCTATTAAGAAGAATAATTTGATTCTTGAAGAAGTTTTGCTCTATTTTAAAAAGAAATCCTTTTACGCAACCTTAATTCTTTTTTCAATTTGTTTTTATATGGTTTTTATAAATATTGGGGCCAATAAATTGATAGCTTTTGATGAGGCAATCTACGCTAAAGTTGCCAAAAACATGTTTGAAACTGGTGATTTAATGACATTGACCTGGAAAGCTTATGATATTAATTGGTTTGAGAAGCCTTCCCTTTATTTTATTTTAACTTCCTTTGCTTATTCTCTATTTGGGGTTTCTGAATTTGCAGCTAGATTTGTGACTGCTTGTTTCTCTATTGTATGTTTAGCGTATGTCTATAAGCTTGGAAAAGAGCTAAAAGACTCCGTGACTGGGTACTTTTCAGTCCTAGCTATGATTCTAAATGTTTCTTATTTGTATTACTCAAGAACCGCAATGCTGGACGTGATTCTTACAGCGTTTATTACTGCTTCTGTTTTCTATTTCTTAAAGGCTCAAAAAGGTAATAAGCTTTTAAATCTATCACTTTCCGGTTCAATGGTCGGGCTTGCAGTTATGACAAAGAGTATAGTTGGATTTTTACCGCTTGGAATTTACTTTTTGTATTACATTTATACTCTTATTAAAAAAGAAAATACTTACTTAGTTGCACTAAAAGAGCTTTCTTTACTGACAGGTGTATCTCTTTTGGTCTGCGCTCCTTGGCATTTTTATATGTGGTACTTACACGGAAGTGATTTTATTAATTCTTATTTTGGCTACCACTTATTTAAGCGATACACTTCAGCAATCGAGGATAAAGGCGGGCCTTGGTATTATTACTTTGTTGTTATTAGAAATACAATGCGATTATGGTTTTTAGTTTTGATTCCTTCACTTGCATACTTCATTTATAAAGCTTACAAAGAGAAGTTTTCTAATGAAAAGATTTTAATACTTATTTCTGCAGTAATTGTGATGTTATTTTTCTCAACCTCCTCTTCTAAACTTAAGTGGTATATTATGCCCATTTATCCATTTTTAGCTATAATTTGCGGCTATTTTGTCTCAGAAGCCAAGGAACTTTTATTTAAGAAAACTAAGTCACTTGTTATAGCTTTTGTAGCATCTTACTTATTTATTGTTGCCAATATATTTTACTTCTATACTCAAAGAGATATGGTCTACACTGGAGATCTGACTGGCAGGATTGTTACCTTAATTCAAAAAAATAATGAGTTGCCAAAAAAGGAAGTTGAGTACTCTTACTTTGATAAAACTGATTACCCTGTAGCACTTTATTACTCTGAGAAACCTTTTGAATTAGCTGACTTTTCTCCTTTAAAACAACATTTAACTAATCTTAAAAAGGATAATAATGGGGTGATTATGACCAATACTTTCGTAACCAGTCAGAGCAGGTTCAGATCATTAAAGAATACTTTTCCTGAACTAACAATTATTTCTGAAAACAAAGACTACGTCTTAGGGTCTTTGACAGTTTACTAATTTAAAAATATTAATTAAAATTTTATCTTTGAGATTTATTTAAAATATAAAGAAATGTTACAGCAGTAAGTATTATTGAAGAAATTAAATCAGCTGCAGCTAAGCCTGTAATCCCGAAATTTATAGTTAGGAAGAGGCTTAAAATAACGAAGAGAACTAATTTTCCTAGTGTAAAGCTAAGTAAAGTCTTAGATTTTTCTTCGATAAAGAAGTAGTTATCAAGGAATTTATGGATTGAAGAAAAGGCCTGAGCAAAAAGTAAGATTGAGAATATTAAGATAGACTCATTAAATTTATCACCAAAAAATAAATTAAAAAAGAATGGTGAAATTAGGGACCCGATTGTAGCGAGAATAAGAACAAAAATTCCTAATATTAAAGATTCCTTTAAATTGTAACTTAAATCATCCCTTTTTCTTTTTGCATTAGAAGTCAGTATTACTGTGTAAATGGAGTAAGAGACTACTGAAAATACATTTGAAAGTTTTGAAGCAAGGGAGAAGGTCCCAAGGTCACTTAAAGTACTAATTATTTTTAGGATTTGGTTTGAAATCGTATTCCAGCTTTCGTTTATGGTTTGACTAATACCAGCCAAAAAGAATCTAGATAAGAATTTATTAATTTTAAAGTTCAACTTAAATGTCTTTAATTCGTTTAATTTAAGGGGTAGCAATATTATTGATGCTCCTATAGATAACGAAAAGATTTGAAAAGCTGTTTCAAGGTTAACATTGAAATGGTTGGTTAGGATTAAAGCTCCAAAAATACCTTTGATTAAAGCTGGGAAGAAGTTTAAAAGCGAGGCCAAGACAAATCTCTCATCCTTTTGGAATAAAGCAAACAGAAGGTAGTTGATACCGTAGAAAAATAACCCAAGGATAAAATTAGTAAAAATCGAAAGGTTTTCGATTTCATTTAGGTAGTAAAGGATTAATATTGAAAGAAAAGCTGTAAAAACAAAGGCTACAATTTTAAAATTTATGAGTTCATTTAAATAGCTTTTACCTTTTCCGATATACTCTGATACAAAAGTTGAGTTTGATCCAAAATCGATAATTTTAGAAATTGAAACTAATAGGAGAGTAAGTAAGCTATAAATTCCAAATTCTTCCTTTGGAAGTTTGATAGCAACAGCTAAGAAGAGTAAAACACCTAAACCTAGGTTAATTAGGTTAGTGAGGGATACTAGTGAGATGTTTTTAGCTGATTGCTTCATTTGTTTATTATATCTTACTTGGTAAAATCATATTATGGAAAATATCAAGAAAATTGGAATTGATTGCAGAATGATTAAAGAGTCTGGGATTGGAAGATACATATATAACTTAATTGAAAACTTGGCAAAAACTGATACCCACAATGAGTACTATTTATTTTGCTATAACAAAGAGAGTTTTGAAATTTCACTGCCTTCAAACTTCCATCTAATCTCAGCTCCGATTAAATGGCATACCATTTCCGAACAAACCCGTCTACTAAAAATTATCAACTCTTATAGCTTAGACTTGTATCATTCTCCGCATCCAAATATGCCGTTTTTTTATTCAGGTAAGTTTGTGATTACAATTCATGATTTAACAATGCTTAAAGAAATGACAGGAAGAGCTTCAACCTATTTCTATCCTTTTTATTATTTCAAATGGTTAGTTTTTAAAATCATGCTTTCAAAGGTTATCAGGACTTCTGAAAAAATTATAACTGTTTCGGAATTCGTGAAAAAAGAAATTATTAATACATTCAACATATCTGAATCTAAGGTTGCGGTAATTTATAATGGGGTACCTGAAAAAATCCAAAAAAAGACCCAGTTAGAGGTGAGGGATACTTTATATAAATTTAAAATTAATAAACCTTTTCTATTTTATGTGGGAAATGCCTATCCTCATAAAAATCTTGAGAGACTTATTCTTGCTTTCACCTTATTTAATGTTGGAAATAAATTTGAGCTCATTCTTGGAGGTAAAGAAGATTTTTTCTATAAAAGATTAAAACTAGAAAACAAGAATCTGTCCAGCTTGCGATTTCTAGGAGAGTTAACTGACGAAGAAATTTCGGCTTTATATTCAGGTTGTCAGGCCTTTGTATACCCAAGCATTAGCGAAGGCTTTGGAATTCAAATTATTGAAGCCATTAAATGTGAAGCCCGAATACTCTGTTCGGATAACACTTCTTTTCCTGAAATCGCTGGGGATTATGCGTACTATTTTAATCCTTTTGATGTTGAGGATATAAAAAATTGCTTGTCTGAAAATATAAATTCCTCGTACAAAGATAAAATAGATAAGTCCCTTGCTAGACTCAAAAACTTTAGTTGGAAATTGTCTGCCCAACAACATCATGAACTCTTCAAGAAAATATAAAATAGCCATTGTCCACGATGACTTTATTCAATTCGGTGGTGCGGAAAATCTTATTTTTGATATTTCAAAAAAATTAAATTTAAACTCAGATTTTGAGATAGTTATTTACTCCTCATTGATTTCGACTAAATGGAAGAAAAAGCTAAGTAATGCGTCTCTTAAGTATCAAGAGAGTTTTTTAAGTTATATACCCTTTTGCTATTTAATTTCAAAATTATTTTTTATTCCTAATTTGTTTTACTTGGCTTTTCAAAGTTTTAATTTCGATAAGTTTGACGTTGTGTTGTCTTCCTCTACTAGGTTTGGTCATAGTGTAATTACAAAGCCCTCAACTTACCATATTTCATACCTTAATTCGCCCTCAAAAATGTTATGGAGTACTTGGGAATATTTTAAAAGTAAGGATAAGTTGTATCGATTGGTTTATATTTTCTTAAACAATAAAAGAGTAATTGATCAGGTTACCCAAAACTACAGTGATTTAATTATCTCAAATTCTAAAAATATTAGACGTAAGATTACAAAATTTTATCGAAGGAAATCCTTAGTTTTATACCCGTACATTGAATCAGGTTTTATGTTAAAACCTAAAGAAAATTATTATGTTTTGGTCTCGAGATTAGTTTCATGGAAAAGAATTGATTATGTGATTGAAGCTTTTAATGAATTAGGTGAGAGGTTAGTTATTATTGGTTCAGGTCCCCAACAATCCCATTTAAAGAAGATCTCTAATTCAAACATTGAATTTACAGGTTTTATAGGTGAAGCCGCGAAGCGGGAATTGATCTCTAAATCAACAGCTATGATTTTTCCTCAAAACGAGGATTTCGGTTTATCTATTGTTGAGAGCCTGTGTCTTGGCACCCCAATTTTATATTTTAATAAAGGTGGTGCCAAAGAGATTCTTAATGAATCCCTTGGAATACCCTTTGAAGAACAGAATGCAAAATCCCTTATCTCAGCGATAAATAAACACAAATTTAGGTCTTACAATATAGAGGAACTGCTTCTTTCTGGATCTAAATATAATTCAGATAATTTTATAGGTTTCCTCACTAAGCTGATTAATACAAGGCTTGAGATGAAAAAAAGTTAAAAAGAGTGTAAAATCATTATCAATACAATGTTTGAATTTACTAAACGATTTATAGACATAATCGGATCCCTTATTGGGATATTAATCTTTATAATCCCGATGGCTTTAATAGCTTTATACATTAAAATTGCTTCCCCCGGAGACTCTGTTATCGCAAATACCAAAGGTAGGGTTGGGTATAAGGGTAAAGAGTTTAAATTACTAAAGTTTAGATCAATGATTCCTAATGCTCAGGCTTGGTTAGAATCTCAACCTGAATTATTCAATAAATACAAAGAAAATAATTTTAAACTCGATCCAGACCCAAGACTAATTCCCGGAGGTAAATTTATTAGAAAATTTTCTTTAGACGAATTGCCTCAATTTTTTAATATCTTAAACGGGGATATGAGTCTAGTTGGGCCTAGAGCTTATTTCAAATTTGAATTAGAAGAGCAATTAAAAAAATATCCTCAAACCAAGGCTGATATATTACAGATGCAGGAAGCAAAACCCGGACTAACTGGAGTTTGGCAAACCAGTGGAAGGTCAAGTATTGGGTTTGTTGAAAGGATAAAGATGGACGCAGATTACTCTAGAAAGCGTTCTCTGCTTTATGATATATTAATTATATTGAAGACACCATTAGTAGTTATATTCGGAAAAGGAGCTTACTAGTTTATGGATAAAGATAAAAGTATAAAGTTTGGAGGTAATTCTGAATCAGAAAATTTTAAAAATAAATTTACTGAGAAGTTAGAATCTAAAGCTGCTCAAATTAAAGAAAAATTTAATTTAAATAGTTCTAACAATAAAATGAATATTGGATCAAATATGGGAAAAGTAGTTTCATCTGGAAATTTAAATAAAGTTACAAAAATTTTAGTCCCTGTTTTTGGGGGTATTCTTGTTGTATTGGTTCTGTTATTTTTTGTAGTAATAAATCCTATTCTAAGTTTAAGAGACTCCGTTACTAAATTACAGAAGACAGTTAACCAAACAAGTTTTTCTCTAATTAATGATAGAGATCTTGTAGCTTACGAATCTAACTTAGCAAAACTTGAAAGTGATTTGAACAACTTAAGATCTGAAAGAGACAGCAAAATTGGCCACTTAAAGAATTTTCCTTATATAAAGAACTTCTACGGTGATATTGATATCTTCATTAACACAGGAATCAAGCTTGTCGCTGCAGGAAAAGAAGTTAGACCTGTAATTGAGCCTTTTGCAGATGCTATGGGAATTAAAGTTTCCAAAGACCAGCAAGTAAATAAGATTGGATTTGCGGATGCTGTTGCAACCTGGATTAGTGTAATGCCAAAAGTTGCTCAAAATCTTGATCCAATCATTCTTAAACTTGATGAAGCTGGAAAAGAGTTAAATAAGATTGATGCTCAGAAGTACAATTTTAATTTTGGCTTTTATAAAAACGATTTAAGACCTGGAATTTTATTTGCTCAAAAATCTTTAGCTGACGTACGAACCTATGGTCCTGATGCCAAAGAGGCTCTTCTAATTTTCCCTGGAATTTTAGGAGTAGGTACAGGTGAGCAAAGATATATGATTATTATGCAGAATAATGCTGAAATCAGAGCAACTGGTGGTTTCTGGACTAACTTTGCAACCTTCAAGGTTAAAAACGCACTTTTAACATCTGATTTTACGTCTAAAGACATGTATTCAATTGATATTGCTCTTGACGCTGTTGATAAGTACGTAACATTTCCGACTGCTCCCGCAGCTTATAACAAGTTCTTAAAAGTCGAGAGATTGTACGCAAGAGATACCAATATTTCTCCTGATTTCCCGTCTGCTATTACTCAGTTTAATGTTTACTACAACATGGCTCAAAGAGTTAATCCAGTTGATTTCAAGCCGGTAGATGGTTATATCGGAATTAACACCGAGGTTGTTAAAGAATTTATCGGAATCACAGGTCCTGTAAATGTTAATGGTGTAATTTTTGACAAGAATAACGTTGTTCTTGAGCTTGAAAAAATTGCCTCACTCTCCTTAGCTCAACAAGCAAATAGAAAGAAAGTTTTAGGGGACTTAATGGAAGCTATGCTTAAAAATGTGTTTGAATCTGATTCCTTCTTATGGCCACAACTTATCAACAAAGGTGTTGATTTGATGAATAGAAAACAGGTTATAATTTACTTTAACGACGTAAATTCGCAAAAACTTGTTGAAAAATATAACTACGGTGGAAGAATTGTTGAACAAACCCCAGGAAGTGACTATGCTTTCTTCGTTTCAACCAACCTTGGTGGTGATAAAACTAACTTGTTTATTAAGAAAGAGCTTACTCAGACAACAACCCAGGAGAATGGTAAGTTGCTTCGAACTGTCAAAGTTAGATATACCTACCCGCAACCACCTTCTGAGTACAACGACTTTGTGAAGAGATACCAAGACTGGTATAGACTTTATGTTCCTGAGGATGCTGAATTTGTATCACTTACAGGAAATGAAGACAGTACTTTATTCCAAGGTAAAGAAAGAGGTAAAGTTTATTTTGGAGGATTTATGACATTAGTACCTAACGAAACTAAAGAAGTTGAATTCAAGTATTATCTTCCTGCATCTTATGTTAAGAATAAGCAATACAACTTATACATTCAAAAGCAATCCGGTGTTAACGAAGAAAAATACAACTTTAATGTTTTCGGTACAACTTCAACTAAGGTAATTGATACTGATTACAACTTAAATGTTACTTCTAACTAATGAACTCTAAGAACTACGATGCTCTTGTACTCAAGAGCATCAACCTTAAAGACTCTGACAAGATATACACTCTTCTTGTCAGAGGCTTAGGTAAAATTTCAGCTAAAGCTAAAGGTGTCCGAAAAATTAATTCTAAAAGACTTTCTACTTTAGATACTTTAAATTTTATTAGAGTTGGACTGGTAGGGGAGTCTGAAATCAGAGTAATTACTGAGGTTAAAATGACCTATTCTTTTTCAAATTTAAAAACTAATTTAGACAAATTAAAAACAGCCTATTATTTTATTGAAATTGTAAACAAGTTAATTCAGGAATCTGATGAGTATGATGGTGTATTTGAGCTCCTAATTAAATGCTTAAAACGTCTTGATGAAAAAACTTTTTATGATTCTAGAGTTGAAAACTATTTTGAAATAAATCTTCTTAAAATATTGGGTTATTCCATTGAGGTAGGTTCGTGTGTTGCTTGTTTTAATTCAGATTTCACTACTAGAGATTTTTCTTTTGATTTTGATCAAGGGGGTATTATCTGTTCTCACTGCTCTAACTCGCTAAACTATTTACATACTGCCACACTTAACTCGTTTAATTACTTGGATGGCAAGCTACCTGATCAGAATCTGGAGTTTGAAGAGGTAGACCAAATTCTTAAATTCTATATTGGGAGTTTACTTAACGAAGCTCCAAAATCTCTTAAATACCTTAAACTCTAAGTTTAGTCTCATTTTTCGTTCATTTTTTGTTAAAATATAAGTATGTCAAAAGTAACTGATTTTCAGAAAATCGTAGCCTTATGTAAAAGAAGGGGATTTATCTTCCCTGGTTCTGATATTTATGGCGGACTTGCTAACACTTATGATTTTGGGCCTTTAGGTGTTGAGATGCTTCAAAACGTTATGAATTCATGGTGGAGAACGTTTGTTAGGTCAAGAGAAGACATGCATGGATTGGACACTTCTATTTTAATGAGTCCTAAAGTTTGGGAATCGTCGGGCCACACTAAAAACTTCACTGATGTATTGGTGGATTGTAGAAATTGCCAACTTCGAACTAGAGCTGACCATCTGATTGAGGATCATTTTGAATCTAAAGGTGACAAGATTTCCGTAGAGGGTAAAACTTTAGAAGAAATGGATAAGGTTATAATTGGCGAGAAAATTCCTTGCCCTAAATGTGGAAATCACGCCTTTACTCCGGTTAGAAAGTTTAACCTGTTATTTGAAACTAATGTTGGAATTATTTCTACTTCTCAAAACAAGGTTTATTTAAGAGGTGAAATTGCTCAAGGAATGTTTGTTAACTTTAAAAATGTTTTGGATACCATGAGGCCAAAACTACCATTTGGAATTGCTCAAATGGGTAAAGCTTTTAGAAATGAAATTACTTTAGGAAATTTTATCTTTAGAACACTTGAATTTAATTTAGCTGAATTTGAATATTTCTTTAATCCTGAAAAAACTGATGTAAATGTATTGTTTGATTACTGGAAAAAAGAAATGGAAGATTTTCTAATCAACTTAGGCTTAGATAAATCTAAAATGAGATGGAGAGTTCATGCTGAAGAAGAAAGAGCTCACTATTCAACTCGAACCGAAGATTTAGAATACCAGTTCCCTTTTGGATTTAAGGAAGTTCTTGGTTTAGCTTACCGAACAGACTTTGATCTTAAAAATCATATGGAACAATCTGGAACTGACCTTAGGTACATCGATCCTGAAAATAATGATAAATTTATTCCTCATGTTATTGAACCAACATTTGGAATTAATAGAATTTTCTTGGCTTTAATGGCAGAAGGTTTTACTGAAGACGAAGAAGATAATAGGTTAGTCTTAAAGCTTTCTAAGAATGTGTCTCCTTATTTGGTTTCAGTTTTTCCATTAGTTAAAAATAAACCTGAATTAGTAGAGAAGGCTCAGTCTGTTTATTCTGGTCTTAGAAGAAACTATTCAGTTTCTTTTGATAGCAGAGGAAATATCGGAAAAAGATATTTAGCTCAGGATGAAATTGGAACACCTTACTGCATTACCGTCGATTATCAAACCTTAGAAGACGACACAGTCACAATTAGAGACAGAGATTCTAAAACTCAAGATAGAATTAAAGTTTCTGAGATCACTTCATATCTTTCCCGATAATTAATCGAAATAATTTTTACTCATTTATTACTTTTTAACCGCTATATAAGCCTTTTCGGGTTATTTCCGTGTTGACTCCTAAGGTCAAATGGTGGAATATGGTTAGTAAGGGTGAGAAATGGTGAATTATGAAAATGTTTTTAGGTGAGTATCAACCAAATTTAACTGATGGGTCTAGGTTAGCTTTACCTAAAAAACTAAGAGAACAGATTCTTGGTGATGAAGTAGTTTTATCAAGAGGTTTTGAGAAATGCATTTTTGTTTATGACAAACAAGATTGGATTAATGAATCTCTAAAACAAATTGATAATCCTATTACAGACTTGAGAACTAGAGATTTGAGAAGATACATGTTCGCTGGAGCTGTTGACTCAAAGCTAGATTCACAAGGAAGAATGATTGTTCCTACTAATTTACTTGCCTATGCTGGACTAGAAAAAGAAGTAACTGTTATTGGGGCTGGAGATCATATTGAAATCTGGAACACTGCAACCTGGAACGCGTACTTTGAAAATGTATCAAATAGTTTAACTGCCTAAAGTTTCTATGAAATACCATGAACCAGTACTTTTAAATGAAGTACTTGAAAACTTAAAGCTGGATAAAACTAAAACAATTGTAGACTGCACTCTTGGAGATGGCGGACACACAATTGAAATTTTAAAAACTGGAGCCTGTGTTATTGGAATTGATTACAATGATGATTCAATTTCTAGAACCTTTTCCAGAGTTCAAAATGAAAATTTAGATAATAATTTCAACTTAATTAAAGGTAACTTTAAAGATATTGATCAGTTAATTCCTAATAAAGTAGACGGTTTTTTACTAGACCTAGGTTACTCTTCATTCCATCTTGAGGGATACCAGAAAGGTCTTTCCTTTCAAAAAGATGAAGAATTAGATATGAGGGTTGATACTTCTTTAGGTGTAAAAGCTAAAGATTTACTGAAAGTTTTAAACAGAACCCAACTGGAGCAGCTATTCAAAATCTATGGGGAAGAGAAATATTCAAAGAAAATTGCTGAAGAAATTGTTAAGAAACGTGAAGTGAAGGAAATACATTCCACTGGTGATTTAGTTGAAATCATTAACAGTGTCGTTCCTTCACAACAGGTTTTTCGAATTAATCCTGCAACTAGGGTTTTTCAAGCTTTAAGAATTGTTGTGAATCAAGAGCTGGAGAACTTAAAAACAGCACTACCAATGGCTGAAAATCTAACACTGCCTGGTGGACGAATTTTAGTAATAACTTTTCATTCGTTAGAAGAAAAGATAGTACGATCATTCTCCAGAGATTTTCAGCCAAGTATATATCTAGTAGGAGAATCTTCAATTTCTCCCAGCAACTTGGAAATTAGCAGAAATCCAAGAAGCAGAAGTGCCAAATTATATGTTTTTGAGAAACGAAAAAAATAAACCATTTTACAGATTACTAATCGCAACTTACGTTGTATATTTTGTACTAAATATGATTTCTCTAAACTATCTTTCAGTAAACAGTGCAGAATTTAAAAAACTAGAGACAGAGATCTCTACATTAAATGATTCAATCTCAAACTTAAATTTCAAATTATCAAAAGCTTCCTCAATTTCAGATGTAGAAGATAGAGCTAAGAAATTAGGATTTATTAAAATCAACCATGATGTTAAGGTAATATCAGCCTCCTTTGCGTATAATTTCACTAATGAGAATTAATTCACCAGGACACTCAGTTTTTGGTTTTAAAATTTTATACCTGACTTTCGCTATTTTTTTTGTTGTTTTATTTGTAAAGCTTTTTTTAATCCAAGTCTGGGGTTACTCCGAACTTAAACAAAAAGC
>CAMDGN010000003.1 GCA_945897985.1 candidate division WWE3 bacterium
TTATAAGCTCTATGAACAACGAATTCCTAAGACAAGAGCTTATTTCTGCCAAATTAAAGTTCGAGGGAGACGGCCCTTTTAAAGTTTATATCAAGGAAAAAGACCTTCAAACTCTCTTTCAAAAACTAAAATCAAAACTCTCACTAATACAAGTTCACAACCCAACTTTAGAGCAGGTTTATCTAAAAATTATAGGAGATGCAAAACATGAGAACCTTTAATGCGATCTTTATTATCGCTTATAGAGATGTTTTAAAGCTCTTTAGAGACAAAAGAAGGTTGGTAAGCGGTTTAATATTCCCAATCGCTTCTATTGCGATTTTGGGGTCTAGCTTAGATGCAAATTTATCTAAGACAATTGGTTTTAACTTTTTAGTCTTTGTTTATTTAGGAGTCATGGTTCAAAATATGTTTTCATCCACCGCATCTGGAATTGCTTGGTTAATAGAGGATAGGCAAAATGATTTTTCTCAATCCTTTTTTGTAGCTCCAATTTCTAGATACGCAATTATTATCGGTAAGATTTTAGGGGAAAGTATTGTTTCTTATACCCAGATTGTAGGTTTGTTGGCAATTGGTTATTTACTAAATATTCCACTAGATTTTGAAAAATTATTACTTCTTTTACCAGTTCTATTTTTGATCTGCTTCTTTGGAGGAGCTTTTGGGGTTTTAATTATGGCTAACTTTATGGATAAAAGAAGTATTGACCAGGTTTTTCCTTTTTTTATCTTTCCACAATTTTTTCTTTCAGGTGTATTCACTCCAATGAAAAACCTGCCTGAGTACCTAATAATACTATCAAGAATCACCCCATTATTTTATGCAGTCGACTTTGTTAGAGGGATTTATTTTTTTGGTAAGCCTGAATACAGCGAAGTTGTAGTTTACAGCCCTTTAACCAATTTAATCGTAATGATTATTATGTTTTTCGCGTTTATCATTACCGGTACTTATATCTTTGTTAAATCAGAGAAAGAGAGATAAAATACAGCCATGTTTTTAAGAAACGTAAAAAATTCAATATTAGAGATTGTTGAGACTCTTTTGACCTCATTTATAGTACTAATGACTGTGTACGTAGTTGTTGCTTTTCCGGTCGGAGTCTCTGGATCCTCGATGTCGCCAAATTTAGAAACTGGGGATAGGTTACTGGTTGAAAAGGTGACTAGGCTATTTGAAGGCTATTCCAGAGGAGATATTGTAGTTTTGCATCCTCCTGAGAACGATTATATTGATTATGTCAAAAGAATTGTTGGGATGCCCGGAGACACAATCAAGATAGTTAACTGTAAGGTCATGATTTCAAGAAATGATACTAAATTCTTATTAAATGAAGAACTTTATCTTTCCCCAGAGGTTTGCACTAATGGCGGAAAGTCCTTAGCAGAAGGTAGGATTTACAATCTTAAAGTTAATGAGTATGTAGTTTTGGGCGATAACAGGGGTAATTCCTCCGATTCCAGGTACTTTGGGATTGTTTCAGAGGATAGAATTCAAGGTAAAGTGGTAGCAAGACTGTGGCCTTTTGAAAAAGCTAAGCTATACTAAATTTTACTGAGATAAAAATAAACGCAACAAATTAAATATGTTGACAGAGATAGTTTATTGTATTATCATGTCCGTATTCGTTTCTTGATTTATAAATAAAAAAACCACTTAATGAGATATAACCTAGCAAAAAATTCAAAGAAGTTCCCAATACCAAACTTATCAAGCTCACAAAAAGAGTCATACAACACCCTTATTAAAGAAGGTTTTAACGAATTATTAAAAGAATTCGGAACTATTATTGATGAAAGTGGTAGAGGCTGGGAATTAACTTTCTCAAACCCTACATTAGAAAAACCAGTTATTTCTTTGGAAGAGGCTATTAGAAAAGGAAAATCATACGAGGCTCCTTGGTATTTAACAGCTACACTTAAAGACGCAGTTAGAAGAATTGAAAAAGTTCAAAACATATACATGGGAGATATCCCATTGATGACTGATACAGGAACTTTCATTATTAACGGAACTGAAAAAATAGTACAACACCAACTTGTAAGAGCTGAAGGATCCTACTTCACAGCTGATATCTCTCCAATGACAAGACAAATTTTAGGAGGAGTTAAAATCCAACCTAAAATTGGATCATGGGTTGAAATCGAAACTTCAAGAACTGGTGTTCTTTCTGTAAAAATTGACAAAAAAAGAAAATTTACAGCCACAACTTTACTAAGAGTATTCGGAATTGAATCAGACGATCAAATCAGAGAATTATTCAAGGATGTTGACATTAATCCTGAAGTATCCTATATCGAATCAACAATCGTTAAAGACCCTTCATCTTCAAAAGAAGAAGCTGCAATTGAAATCTTCAGAAAAATGAAACCAGGGGAGCCTTTAATTTTAGAAGATGCTCAAAGACAAATCAATCAATTATTTTTCGACCCAAACAGATATTCACTTGGTAAAGTTGGAAGATTTAAAATCAATCAAAAATTTGGTTTAGATACACCAAACGACGACATTCACAGATTACTCACTAAGGAAGACTTAGTAGAAATTATCAAATATATTATTAAAATTAACAACGGTTTAGGTCAACCTGATGATATCGATCACTTAGGAAATAGAAGACTTAAATCAGTTGGTGAATTACTACAAATTGAAGTTAGAAGAGGTTATTTACAACTTAAGGCTAATATTTTAGAAAAAATTTCTCTACAGCAAAGAGACTCTTTCCCAGAGCCTTCAGTTTTGATTTCAACCAAGCCTGTTTCATCAAAGATTCAATCTTTCTTTAATACTGGTAGATCAACTGCTCTACACGAACAGTTCAACCCATTAACAAGACTTGACTACTTACGAAGAATGAATGCAGCTGGTCTTACTAAAGAAAGAGCTGGACTTGCGGTAAGAGACGTTCACTATTCACAATACGGTAAAATTTGTGCCGTTAGAACTCCAGAAGGTGCAAGCATTGGTCTTACAACTTTCTTATCTATCTACGCAAGAATTAACGAGTATGGTTTCATTGAAACCCCTTACTTCGTACTTGATAAATCAGGAGACAAAGTAAAAGTTACTGATCAAGTAGTTTACCTTGCAGCTTACGATGAAGATAATTCCTACATCATAGGGTATGGAGCTGAAATTGACGAAAAAGGATTCATTGTTGAAAAGCAAGTTCCTCTTAGAAAGAAAGGTCAATTTATCCTTGGTGATCCAGCTCAAGCTGATTACATTGACGTTGACTCAGCTCAGGTTATCGGTATCACTGCAGGACTTATTCCTTTCATTCAATCTGACGACGTTACTAGAACCTTGATGGCTTCATCCCAATTGAACCAAGCTGTTCCTCTGATTAAAGCTGACGCCCCATTAGTTGGAACTGGTATTGAAGAAGATATTGCTAAAAATTCTGAATGGATTCAATTTGCCGATAAAGATGGTGTTGTTGAATACGCTGACTCTTCTAAAGTTATTGTTAGATACGCAGGAGATAAAGAATTAACAACTTATAACCCAACTAAGTTTAGAAAATCAAATCAAAATACAAACTATAACCAAAAAGTTACAGTTAATTCAGGTCAAAAAGTTAAAGCCGGAGAAATTCTTTTCGAAGGACCTTCAATCTCTAATGGTGAGTTAGCAATTGGTGCTAACGTTAGAGCTGCTTACATGGTATGGAGTGGTTATGAATTCGAAGACGGAATTGTAATCTCTGACAGACTTGTAAAAGAAGACATTTTAACATCTATTAAAATTGAAATTAAAGAGTGTGAAGTTGTTGAAACTAAACTTGGAAATGAAGAGATCACAAGAGACATTCCTAACGTTTCTGAAGATTCACTTAGACACTTAGACAAACACGGTATCATCGCTGTTGGATCAGAAGTTTTCCCAGGAGATATCCTAGTTGGTAAAGTCGCACCTAAAGGTGAAGGAGATTTATCAGCTGAAGAAAGACTTCTACGAGCTATCTTCGGAGAAAAAGCTAAAGATGTCAGAAACACCTCCCTATCTATGGATAACGGAGAAAAGGGAACTGTTATTGAGGTTAGAAGACTGTCTAGAAAAGATTCAAGCTTCAGCAAAAACGGTGTTATTGAAAAAGTTCAAGTTTTCATTGCACAACAAAAGAAGATTGAAATCGGAGACAAATTGGCTGGAAGACACGGAAACAAAGGAGTTATCTCCGCTATCGTTCCTGAAATTGACATGCCTCACATGGAAGACGGAACTACAATAGATATTATCTTCTCAGCAGAATCTGTACTTAAGAGAATGAACTTAGGTCAAACCTTCGAAGCTCCTCTAGGACTTGCTGGAAGAAGATTAGGTAAAAGGTACACAGTTCCTGTTCTTAAAGAGATCGATAACGATATTATTGCTAAAGAACTTGAAGATGCCAATATACCTGCTAACGGTAAAGTTAGATTGGTTGATGGTAGAACCGGTGAGTTCTTTGACAGACCAATTACTGTTGGAGAAACTTATATCCTAAAACTTCACCACATGTCTGAGGATAAGATTCACGCAAGATCTGTTGGACCTTATAACTTGATCCACCAACAACCTCAACAAGGTAAACAAAACATGGGTGGTCAAAGACTTGGAGAAATGGAAGTTTGGGCATTGCAAGCTTATTCAGCTGCAAACTTACTACAAGAAATGTTGACAATCAAATCAGACGATATGATTGGAAGAGATAAAGCTTATAGAGCAATTCTTGAAGGTCAACCAATTCCTGAGCCTACAGTTCCTGAATCATTCAAACTTCTTGTAAGAGAGTTGAACGGTCTAGGTCTAGGTATCGATCCTTTAGAAGCTATTAGACAAGAAGTGGAAGATGTTGTTACTCCGGAAACACCTCTTGTTGAAGAAGAAAGCACATTGGCTGATGAAGATACAGCAGACAAAATAACTGAAGGTATGTCAGAAGTTGATGATAAAAAAGATGTTAATTTCGAAAATATGGAGGAAATAGAATAATGAAAAATATACAGGATCTTAAAAAATTTGAAGCGTTAAAAATTTATATTGCGTCAACTGACGACATTTTAAATTGGTCCTATGGTGAGATTACTAAACCTGAAACTATTAACTATAGAACTTTTAAACCTGAAAAATTTGGTTTATTCGATGAAAGAATTTTCGGACCTCATAAATCTTACGAGTGTGCTTGTGGAAAATATAAAAGAATTAGATACAAAGGTGTAATTTGTGATAAATGTGGTGTTGAAGTAACTACCTCAAAAGTTAGAAGAGAAAGAATGGGCCACATTAAACTTGCTACTCCTGTTGCACACGTATGGTTTTTTAAGGCAAACCCTTCAAAATTAGCTACATTATTAGACTTATCTCCTAGAAATCTTGAATCTGTTATTTATTTCTCATCTTTCATCGTAACTGAAGTTGAGAACTCTAAAAAACCTTCCGCAGTTACTAAAGTTGAAAAAGACTTGATGGCTGAGAAGGAGCTGTTAGTTAGAGAAATGGAACTTAAGATCGCTGACTTAGAAGCTACAAAAGGTGCCGAACTCAGAGCTAAAAAAGGCCTATCTGTAGAGGAAGCTTTAAACAAGCTACAAGGCCAAATACAAAAAATTAAAAACAATTATGCTGATAAACAAGCTGATGTTGAGTCTCAATACAAGATGTTTATTAAGAGAATTGAAAGCATGGATGTTCATACAATTATCCCTGATACAGAATATACAGTTTTGATGTCTTACCTACCATTGTTTGCAAAATTAAGCATTGGTGCTGAAGGAATTCAACAAATTCTTAAAGACTTAGACTTGAATAAAATCGCTCTTGAGTTAAAAGAGGGTCTTGAGAATGCTAAAGAAGCTAAAGCTATCAAACTTCTTAAGAGATTAAAAGTTGTTGAAGGCTTCAGAAGATCAAGCATTAACCCAGACAGAATGATTATGGAAGTAATTCCAGTAATCCCTTGTGACTTAAGACCAATCGTTCCTATTGAAGGTGGAAGAGCTTTCTCATCTGACTTAAACGACTTATATAGAAGAGTTATCAATAGAAATAACCGATTGAAGAGACTTATGGATCTTGGTGCCCCTGAGATTATCTTAAGAAACGAAAAAAGAATGTTACAAGAAGCTGTTGACGGTTTATTTGACTCTTCAAAACAAAGAGTAAGTTCAAAAGCAGCTAGAGGTCCTCAAGCAGCTAAAAAACAATTAAAGTCACTTGCTGACCTACTAAAAGGTAAATCTGGACGATTCAGAGGTAACCTTCTTGGTAAAAGAGTGGACTACTCAGGAAGATCCGTTATCGTTAACGGCCCTGATTTGAAGATTAATGAGTGTGGTATTCCTAGAGAAATGGCTCTTGAGTTATTCAAACCAATGGTTCTAAGAGAACTTATGGTTAGAGGTAATCCAAATGAAAGATCAGCTAAGGCTGTACTTGATTCAAGAGTTGGTGAAGTTTATGACGTATTGGAAGAGGTTGTAAAAGGCCATCCAGTTCTTCTAAACAGAGCTCCTACACTTTGGAGACTTGGTATCCAAGCTTTCTATCCAAAATTAATTGATGGAAACGCAATCAGATTACACTTATGTGTTGCTTCTGGTTATAACGCGGACTTTGACGGTGACACTATGTCTGTTCACGTTCCTCTATCCGAAAAAGCTATTGATGAAGCTAAGAATTTAATGATTTCAACCAATAACTTGTTGAAACCTTCAGACGGTACTCCAGTTGCTAACCCAGCTAAGGAAATGATCTGGGGATGTTTCTACCTAACTAAGATGGATGAAACAATGCCTGAATACTCAAAAGTATTCTCAAACTTTGACGAAGCAAGGTACATTTTAGATTCAACTTCTGAAATTGATGTACACCAACCAATCAAAGTAAGACACAATGGGGAAATTATTAGAACAACTGTTGGAAGAATTATTTTTAACGAAATTATCCCTTCAGATGTGTTTGAAAATAAATCTTTTGACAAAAAAGCTATCAACAAATCAATTCTTGACGCCTTTAAAATCGTTGATAATGAAAGACTTGGTCAATTTATTGACGACCTAAAGAATATCGGTTTGAAATACGGAACCAGTTCTGGTCAATCAGCTTCTGCTAGGGATATTGTCTCTCCAGAATCTCTTGATATTGTTATTTCTGAAGCTAAGCTAAAAATGGAAGAGCTAAACAAAGCTCTAAAAAGAGGTCTTGCTACTCAACAAAACGTTTCCCAAAGAGCCAACGAGATCTGGAAAGATGCGTTCGCAAAAATCCAAAGTGATTTATGGAACAACTTATCAGCTACTAACCCTGTTAAAGAGTTGATCGAATCAGGATCTTCAAAAGCTACAAAAGATTCTATTACTCAGATTGCTGGAATGAAAGGTCAGATCGTTGACACATCAGGTAAAACTGTTGATTTCCCAATCTTAGGAAATTATATTTCAGGACTTTCAGGTTTTGAATACTTCTTAAGCTCTAAATCAGCTAGAAAAGGACTTTCAGACCGAGCTCTAAAGACTGCTGACTCCGGTTATTTAACTAGAAGATTAGTAGACGTTGCTCAAGACGTTATTGTTAGACAAGAAGATTGTGGAACAACAGACGGATTTGCAATGGAAGTTACAGATAAAGGTTTCTCTCTTGATTTCGAGTCAAGAATGGAAGGAAGATTTGTAGCTAAAGATGTTAAAGACGGAAGCAAAGTTGTGATTAAAGCTGGAACAATGTTAACCGCTGAGATTATCAAAGAGATTAAATCTCTTGGTATCAAGGAGATATCAATTAGATCACCACTATCTTGTCAGACAAATAGAGGAATCTGTCAAAAATGCTTTGGAATAGATTTAATGACTAAGGAAATGATAAAGATTGGTACTCCAATTGGAGTTGCTTCCGCACAATCTATCGGAGAGCCAGGAACTCAGTTAACAATGAGAACATTCTGGGGAGGAGGAGTTGCCGGAGGAGCTGACATTACTGTTGGTCTTGAAAGAGTTGAAGAAATTTTCGAGGCTAGAATTCCAAAAGCTCAAGCAACCCTTGCTGAAATTGACGGTAAAGTTAAGATTATAGAGACCGGAGATGATAGAAAGATTATTATTCTACCTAAGAACAAGACTGAGGAAGAAGAAGCTGAGTATATTATCGATACAGTTATGAAGATTATCGTTGAAGATGGTCAAGAAGTTGTAAAGGGTGACAAATTAACAGACGGACACAAAGACCTAACTGAGTTACAAAGACTAGTTGGAGTTGCTGGAACTAAGAAGTACATCGTAGATGACGTTGTTAAGATGTATTCATCACAAGGTGTTGCTTTAAACGACAAATATGTGGAAGTTATTGTAAGACAAATGTTTAATCACGTTAGAGTTGAGGATTCAGGAGACACAACATTTATGGTTGGTGAAACTGTAACAAGAGCAGGATTTAAAGAAGAGAATGAAAAGATTATTGCTTCAGGTGGAAGACCTGCAATTGGAAACGTTATCTTACTTGGAATCAAGAGAGCTGCTATCGGATCAGATTCATTCTTATCCGCTGCATCATTTGAGCAAACATCGCTAGTATTGACCGATGCTGCTGCTTCTGGTAAAGTTGACTCGCTAATCGGATTGAAGGAAAACGTAATTATAGGAAGACTAATTCCAGTAGGTGATTACGTAAAGAAAATATAATATGCCAACATTTAACCAGTTGTTGAAAACAAAAAGAAAATCGAAAAAACTTAAATCAAAAGCTCCGGCTCTAGGTGAAATTTTTAACTCAAAAAAGAAGGTTTCTAAGAAATTAATCTCTCCTTTCAAGAGAGGTGTTTGTTTACAAGTTAAAACACAAACTCCTAAGAAACCTAACTCAGCTTTAAGAAAAGTTGCTAGAGTTAGACTTTCAAACGGTAAAGAGCTAACTGCTTACATCCCAGGAGAAGGACATAACTTACAAGAGCACTCTGTTGTAATGATCAGAGGTGGAAAAGTTAAAGACTTGCCAGGTATTAAATATACAATTGTTAGAGGTACTTTCGACTTACAAGGAGTTAAAAATAGAAAAACTTCAAGATCAGTTTACGGTACTAAGAAAGAGGTAGTTAAAAAATAACCTATGAGATCAGGAGCCATTAAAAAAAGACAAGTAAACCCAGATATCGTTTTCAAATCAAAAACTGTATCTAAATTAATTAACATCTTAATGTTACACGGTAAGAAGTCTCTTGCTGAAAAAATTATTTATTCTTCATTAGATAAAATTAATGAAGACAAGAAAGAGTCATTAAGAATTTTCGAACAAGCTATCAAGAATGTAATGCCTAAAAATGAAGTTAGATCAAGAAGAGTTGGTGGAGCAACCTACCAAGTTCCTTATCCAGTTAAACACGAAAGATCTGAAAGTTTAGCTTTAAAATGGATTGTTGAATCTGCTAGAAAAAAACAAGGTAAAGAGATGGTAGAATTTTTGAAAGATGAGATTCTAAACGCATACAATAATATGGGCGACGCTATCAGAAAAAGAGACGACGTTCATAAGATGGCTGAATCAAACAAGGCCTTCTCTCACTTAAAGATCTAATCTAATAAGTATAAATTTTTGAGGAAACTTCGTTACAAGAGACTTAAAATATGAGTGAAAATATTACATATCCATTAGAGAAAATTAGAAACATTGGTATTATTGCGCACGTTGATGCCGGTAAAACTACAACTACAGAGAGAATTTTATTTTATACAGGTAAATCCCACAAAATTGGAGAAGTGCATGAAGGCGCAGCTCAAATGGACTGGATGGAACAAGAGCGAGAAAGAGGTATTACAATTACTTCTGCTGCTACAACATGTTTTTGGGATAATCACAGAATTAACATTATAGATACACCAGGTCACGTTGACTTCACAGCTGAGGTTGAAAGATCCTTAAGAGTTCTTGATGGTGGTGTTGTATTGTTTGACGGAGCTCAAGGAGTAGAACCTCAATCCGAGACTGTCTGGAAACAAGCAGAAAAATACGGAGTTCCACTACTTGCTTTCATAAATAAATTAGACAAAGTTGGAGGAGATTTCTTCATGACTATGGATACTATCCACGAGAGACTTTCCAAAGACGCAGTTGCTGTCCAACTTCCATTAGGCTTTGAAGAAACATTCTCAGGAGTTATCGATCTTATCGAACGAAAAGCCTACAAATTTGAAGGAAAAATGGGTCTTGACGTTATAGAGATTGAAATCCCTCAAGACATGCTTGAAAAAGTTGAAACTTATAGAAGCACCCTAGTTGAAAAAATTTCTGAAAAAGATGATGTTTTAATGGACAAATTCTTAAATGGAGAAGAGATCTCAGTTATTGAACTTAAAACAACTCTAAGAAAATTAGTTATTAGTACAACAATCTACCCTATTTTTTGCGGGTCCTCTCTTAAAAATGTTGGAACCCAAAAATTACTTGATGGTGTTGTAGATTACCTACCTTCACCTAAAGATAAACCTCTTATTAAAGCTAAAAAAGATAATCAAGATGGTGAAGAAATTGAACTTATCCCAAACCCAAATGGTGAATTTGCGGCCCTTGCCTTCAAAATCCAAACCGATCCTTATGTTGGAAGAATTACTTATTTCAGAGTTTACTCTGGAAAAATTTCTGCAGGATCTTACGTCTTGAATCCAAAGAATGGTAAACGAGAAAGAGTTTCAAGACTTCTTCTTATGCATGCAAATCACAGAGAAGAGATTAAGGAAGTAGGCGCTGGAGAAATTGCTGTTGCTGTTGGACTAACAGAAACTAGAACAGGAGATACAATGTGTTCTGAAAACACACCAGTTGTGCTAGAGTCAATTAAATTTGCTACTCCGGTTATCGGACTTGTTATCGAACCAAAGACAAAAAATGATAGAGACAGATTAGGTGAAGCTTTAAGAAAATATCAAGAAGAGGACCCAACCTTCAAAGTTGAAACTGATGCTGAAACTGCTGAGACTCTTATCTACGGAATGGGTGAATTACACCTTGAGATTATCGTAGATAGATTGAGAAGAGAGTTTAAAGTTGAGGTTACTACTGGTAAACCCCAAGTTGCCTATAGAGAAACTATTAAGGGTACTGCTGATGTTGAAAATAAATTCATAAGACAAACTGGAGGTAGAGGTCAATACGGTCACGTATACATAAGAATTAAACCTCTTGATCAAGGTACTGGATTACAGTTTATTGATAAAATCGTTGGAGGTTCAATTCCTAGAGAATTTATTCCGGCTGTAGAAAAAGGATTTAAGGAAGCTTGTGAAGCTGGAACTACTGCTGGATACCCTGTAGTAGATATTGAATGCACTCTATATGATGGGTCATATCACGATGTGGACTCTTCCGAAATTGCCTTCAGGATTGCAGCAATTGAAGCTTTTAGGACAGCACAAAAGAAAGCTACCCCAATATTACTTGAACCAATTATGAGTGTTGAGGTTGTTGTCCCTGAAGAATTCATGGGAGATATTATTGGAGATCTATCCTCAAGAAGAGGAAAGATTGAAGGTACTGAACAAAGGAGCATGTCCAGAGTTATCAGCGCAAAGGTTCCTTTGTCTGAAATGTTCGGGTATGTAACTCACGCTAGAGGTCTAACTCAAGGAAGAGCTGTTCCAAATATGGAATTCTCACACTATGAGGAGGTACCTTCAAACTTGGTACAGGATATTGCATCAAAAAGAGCTAAGAAATAACCATAAAAGCACTTTATTTCAGTAAATTTTTGGTATAATATCGGAGTTATTATTTGTAATTAATTGAGGAAACCCCTCACATAGAAAGATTTATATGGCAGAGTTTATTAGAACAAAACCACACGTAAACATCGGTACTATTGGTCACGTTGACCACGGTAAAACAACATTAACTGCGGCTATTACTACAGTATTGGCTAAAAAAGGCCAAGCTGAAGCTAGAGCTTACGCACAAATTGATAATTCCCCAGAGGAAAAAGCTAGAGGAATTACTATCTCTATTACTCACGTTGAGTATGAGACAGAAAAGAGACACTACGCGCACGTAGATTGTCCAGGACACAAAGACTATATTAAAAACATGATTACTGGTGCTGCACAGATGGATGGAGCAATCCTTGTTGTTGCTGCAACTGACGGAGCAATGCCTCAAACAAGAGAGCACTTACTACTTGCTAAACAGGTTAACGTTCCTCAAATTGTTGTATTCTTAAACAAATGCGACATGGTATCCGACCCTGAACTTCTTGAACTTGTTGAGTTAGAGATCAGAGAATTACTATCAAAATACGGATTCGATGGAGATAACACACCTATAGTAAGAGGCTCAGCTCTTAAAGCTCTTGAAGGAGATTCTAAATACGAAGACGCTATTATTGAATTAATGAGCGCAGTTGATAGCTTCATTCCAGATCCAATAAGAGATTTAGATAAAGCTTTCTTAATGCCAGTTGAAGACGTGTTCTCAATTGCAGGAAGAGGTACTGTAGTTACTGGAAGAATCGAAAGAGGAAAAGTAGCTGTTGGTGAAGAAATCGAAATTGTTGGAATTAAGGATACTGTTAAAACAGTTGTTACCGGAGTTGAAATGTTTAAAAAACAATTAAAAGAAGGTATGGCTGGAGATAACGTAGGTCTTCTATTAAGAGGAACTAAGAGAGAAGATATCGAAAGAGGTCAAGTTTTGTGTAAACCAGCATCAATTAAACCAGCAACTCAATTTGAGGCTGAAGTTTATATTCTTTCCAAAGATGAAGGCGGAAGACACAAACAGTTCTTTTCAGGTTATAAACCACAGTTCTATCTAAGAACTACAGATGTAACTGGAGAAATCACTTTACCAACTGGTATTGAAATGGTAATGCCAGGAGATAACGTAAAATTCATCGTTAAATTACTTTCCCCAGTAGCTATTGAAGACGGACTAAGGTTCGCGATCAGAGAAGGTGGGCAAACAGTAGGAGCTGGAGTTGTAACTAAAGTTATAGCTTAACCCAAAAAGGGCGGATGCGGAGCTACCGCATCCGTCCACATGAAAGAAAATATGAAAAAAGACTCAAGAATAAGAATAAAATTAAAATCATACGACAGCAGAATCATTGATCTGTCATGTGAGAAGATAATTGATACAGCTGTTAGAACAGGTGCTAAAGTAGTTGGGCCAGTTCCTCTACCTACTAAAATAGAAAGATTTACTGTTATTAGAGGTCCTTTTATCGACAAAAGATCAAGAGAACAGTTTGAATTGAGAACTCATAAGAGAGTTATTGATGTTTTAAATCCTACCCCGTCAACAATCGAAAATCTGTCACACTTAAGCTTGCCTGCAGGTGTCGGTATTTCAATTAAGATGTAATTCTTTAAAGAAATCCCTTCAAATTTCTATCATTTTTTGGTAGAATACTGACATTGATAAAATGATAACTTGTCAGAGAAATATATATGTTAAAAATAAATGCTTTAAAATTAAATATGACCCAGGTTTTCATGGAAGACGGAAAAGTTATCCCAGTGACCATATTAAAAGCAGAATCTGAAATATCAGATATTTTACTAAATCAAACAGCTAAAATGACTTCAACATCAAAAGGTAAAGGTTTTACTGGTGTAATGAAGAGATGGAACTTCTCAGGTCAACAAGCTACTAGAGGTCAATCAGACCGACCTAGAGCAGCTGGTTCTATTGGTGCTCAAACTCCAGGAAGAGTTTTTGCAGGAAAGAAAATGGCTGGAAGACACGGTAATAAAAAGGTTACTTTAAAAAATATCGCTGTTTTACAAGTTGATTTGAATGCAAAGACTTTATATGTTTCAGGACCCGTTCCTGGAAGCAGAAACACTAAAGTTGAATTATATTTCGAGGGATTAGGTGAATAGTATGTCAAATTTTAAATTAGATGTTTTAAATAATAAAGGCGACGTAGTTTCTAATATTTCATTATCAGAAATTTTATTTGGAAAAGAAGCTAACTCTGACCTAGTTGCTCAATATATTAGAGTTTACTTAACAAACCAAAGAGTTGGAAACGCTTCTACTAAAACTAGAGGTGAAGTTTCTGGCTCAGGTAAAAAACCTTATAAACAAAAGGGTACTGGTAACGCTAGAAGAAGTTCTCTTAGAACACCTTTGGCTAGAGGTGGTGGTATTACTTTCGGTCCAAAACCAAGAAAATTTAGATTAGAGATGCCAAGGAAAATGAGGATTGGAGCTTTATTAAATGTTCTTTCCTCAAGACTTGCTTCCAATAATATGTTTATCTTAAATTCTTTTGGTACCTCCGATATTAAAACTAAACAAGTTTTGGAGATCCTTGAGTCTATCAAATTAGCAGGAACTAAAACTTTAATTATTACTAGCGAGAAAGATGATAATGTCTTAAAATCAGCTAGAAATATTGATAGAGTTTCTGTACGAATGGTTAAAAACTTAAATGCTTACGATGTTATTTCACATAAGAATATTCTATTTTTAGAAGATTCTATTAAATCTTTAGAGGACAAATATGAGAATAAGTAATGATATAAAAAAATTAATAGTTACTGAGAAATCAACCGCTCTTAAAGATAGAAACATCTATGTTTTTAAAGTTGACGAATCTCTAAGTAAGTTCGGTATTGCTGAGAATATTGCTAAGTTGTTTAATGTTGATGTTGTCGATGTTAGAACAGTTATAATGCCAAGCAAGAGAAAAGTTATCTATTCAAAATCTACCAGAAAACAAACAAAGATCAGAACCGGAAGATTTAAAAAAGCTTACGTTGAGATTAAAGATGGTCAAGTAATAGACCTAAATAAGGAGAATAAATAATGCTTAAGTCATATAAACCTAGAACTCCTGGAACAAGAAATAAGAGATCTTTAGTAGCAACTAAAGTTACTAGATCAAAACCTGAAAAATCACTAATTGTTCCTCTTAAAGGCCCAGCTGGTAGATCCAATGGAAGAATATCTGTAAGACATAAATCTAGAGGTGCTAAGAAATTCTATAGAATTATTGATTTCAAAAGAGATAAATTAAACATCCCAGCTAAAGTTGCTGCAATTGAATATGATCCAAACAGAGGACCACTAATTGCTTTACTTCACTATGCCGATGGTGAGAAGAGATACATCTTAGCTCCAGAAGGCTTACAAGTTGGTGCTATGATTTTATCAGGCGATCATATAGAATTTACACCTGGAAACACTACTAAATTAGCTAGAATTCCCGCTGGAACTGTTATTCACTGCATTGAATTAAATCCTGGACAAGGTGCTTCGATGGTAAGAGGTGCAGGTAACTTCGGTACCTTACTAGCTAAAGAAGGAAACTTCGCTCAAATCAAGCTACCTTCTGGTGAGTTCAAAAAAGTCTCACTTGAGTGTTTTGCTACAATCGGTGTATTGAGTAATCAAGATGTTAGAAACATCAGACTAGGTAAAGCTGGTACTAACAGACACAAAGGTGTTAGACCTTCTGTTAGAGGTGTTGCTATGGCTAACCCATCAGATCACCCACATGCTGGATCTTATAAAGATAACGGTATTGGTATGCCTTCACCTAAATCACCGTGGGGTTGGAAAACAAGAGGTGTTAAGACTAGAAGCAGAAGACATACAAATAAGTTTATTGTGAAAGATAGGAGAAAATAAAATGTCTAGATCACTTAAAAAAGGACCTTATATTGATGAAAAATTAATGAAAAAAGTAGCTACCATCCGACAATTAGGTAGTAAATTAACTTTTAAAACATGGTCAAGAAGATCTACTATCACTCCTGAAATGATCGGATTCACAATAGAAGTTCACAACGGAAAGATTTTCCACCCTGTATTTGTTACAGAAGCCATGGTAGGGCATAAGTTGGGAGAGTTTTCTTTAACCAGAAAATTCGTTAAACACTCAACTAAGAAGGATTAATATATGAATGAACCAAAATCACAAGTATACGCTAAATTATCAAGTAGCCATACTTCTGCAAAAAAAGTCAGAATTATTATGGAATTGATTAGAAATAAAGATGCTGTATTAGCTGAAAGAATCTTAGCCTTCCATCCTTCAAAAGGTGCTAGAATCTTAGCTAAGGTTTTAAAATCAGTTATTAGTAACGCATCAACTAATCTTAATCTTTCTAAAGAAAATTTAGTTGTTACCGAAGTATTCGCTAACGAAGCTCCTACTCTTAAAAGAGGTCGACCTGCTTCAAGAGGTAAATACTCTCCAATATTAAAAAGAAGAAGCCACGTTATTATTGGCTTATCAGGAAGGAACAAGTAATGGGACAAAAGATTAATCCTATAGGTTTTAGAATCGGAATTTCAAAAGACTGGACTTCAAAATGGTTTGCCGAAAAAGATGAGTATTCAAAAAATACTATTGAAGATTATAGAATTAGAAGATTCCTTGAGAAGAAATTCGAGCCAGCAGGATTAAAAGATATCTTGATTGAGAGATCCGGAAACATATTAAGTGTGACCATTAGAGTTTCAAACCCTGGTATTGTTATCGGTAAAGGTGGAGCCGGTGTTGAATCAGCTGAAAAAGAAATCAAGAAAATTACAAAATCAGTTGTAAGAATTACTGCTGAAGAAGTTAAAATTCCTGAAATTCACGCAAGCATCGTTGCTAACAATATTTATAGACAATTAAAGAAGAGAATTAAAGCGAACAGAGCTGCTCAACAAGCTGTAAAAGCTGCAATGGATAAAGGTGCTAAAGGAATAAGAATTAAAGTCTCTGGTTTATTAGGGGGTGGTTCTACTATCGCTAGAACTGAGACTTTCAGAGAAGGCTCTATCCCAGCTCAAAAATTAAGAGCTGATATTGATTACGCACAGTTGCACGCACATATGATGTATGGTGCAATTGGAATTAAAGTATGGATTTATAAAGGTGACTTGGAGTTATAAACAATTATGTTGATGCCAAAGAAAGTAAAATTTAGAAAACACCAAAGAGGTAACAATAAAGGACTAGCTGTAAGAGGTTCTTCTATATCATTTGGTGAATTTGCTTTAAAATCTGTTACTAGAGGTCTTATTACTTCAAGACAGATTGAATCAGCTAGAAAAGCCATCTCAAATAAAACTAAAAGAGGTGGTAAGGTTTGGGTTAGAATTTTCCCAGATAAGCCTATTCACAAAAAACCTGCTGAAACAAGAATGGGATCAGGTAAATCTCCTGTTGATCATTTTGCAGCAGTTATTAAACCAGGTAAAGTATTATTTGAAATTGGTGGTGTTGATGAAGCAACAGCTAGAGAGGCTTTCAAAAGAGCTGAAGCAAAATTACCACTTAAGACCAAATTTGTGAAAGATGGGTTATAATATGATGTCTCAAGAATTAAGGAAAAAAACAGTAGCTGAGTTAAAAGAGATGATTTCTGGTAAAAAGTCTGAAATCCTTGATTTATCAAAGGCTATTCTTAAAGGTACTGAGAAAAATGTTAAAAAAATAAATTTTTTAAGAAAAGAAGTTGCTAGAATCTCAACTATTCTTAATGAGAAGGTTTTGATTTCTACAATTGAGGAAGCTAAAAATGAGTAAGAAAATATTTACTGGTGTTGTAACATCAAACAAAATGAATAAAACTGTGGTAGTTACTGTTGATACAGTTAAGTCACACTCTCTTTACGAAAAAAAAGTAAGGTTAACTAAGAAATTCATGGCTCACAACGAATTAGAAGTTAGCGAGGGAGATATGGTTACTATTCAAGAATCTAAACCTTTCAGTAAGAATGTTAAATTTGAAGTTGTAAAGGTAGAGAAAGAGGCTAAATAATATGGTACAAGTCGGAACAGTTTTAAAAGTTGCAGATAATTCAGGTGCTAAAAAGCTTAAACTTATTGGTATTCCTGGGGATTCAAGAAGAAGATTTGCATCTCTTGGTGATATTGTTACTGTAGCGGTTAGTGGAGCTGATTCCGCAGGTTCTGTAAAAGATCACTCAGTTGTTAAAGCTGTAATTGTTAGAGTTAGAAAAGAGATTAGAAGAAAAGATGGCTCTCATATAAGATTTGATGATAACGCGGCTGTTGTTATTTCTAAAGATAAAACAATGGTTGGGTCTAGAGTTTTCGGCCCTGTTGCTAGAGAGCTAAGAGATTCAGGCTTTTTAAAAGTTGTTTCTTTGGCTAAGGAGGTTTGGTAAAAAATATGAAATTAAGATTAAAAGATAAAGTAAAAGTAATATCAGGAAAAGATAAAGGTAAGACTGGTGAAATCATCAAAGTTCTTCTTCTTGAAAACAAGGTTATTGTCCAAGGAATAAACTTTGTTAAAAAACATGTTAAACCTGGTGTTGTAAACAAAGAAGGTGGAATTATAACTTTTGAAAAACCTGTCCATGTATCAAACGTAATGTTTCTTGATGAAAAAGAAAATAAACCTTCAAGATTAGGTTACACTCTTGTTGATGGTAAGAAATTTAGAGTTATTAAAGAAACAGGAGAAGTTTTAAAGAAATAATTGGATTATATGAATAGATTAAAAGAATTATATTTTAATAATGTTAAGAGCGAATTACTTTCTGAGCTTGTGCTTAAGAATGTAATGCAGCTTCCTTCTCTTGAGAAGATTGTAATCAACTCTGGTGTTGGTTCTTTTAGAGACAATAAAGATGCTTTGGATTCATTTTATAATGAAATCACCGCTATCTCCGGTCAAAAACCTACATTTAGAAAATCTAGAATTGCTGAAGCTGGGTTTAAAGTAAGAAAGAACGATATCGTTGGTATAACTGTAACTCTTAGAGGTGAAAGAATGTGGAACTTTTTAGAGAAGTTTATTTCTGTCTCTTTACCACGAGTTAGAGATTTCAAAGGTGTTAGCACTAAAGCTTTCGATAAATTGGGTAATTACTCAATTGGTATTAAGGAACAAGTAATCTTCCCTGAAGTTGACTCAAATAAAACTAAAGGAATTAGATCATTGCAACTTACTTTTGTGTTTAAAAATGGCTCACCTGTAAACAGTATGAATTTATTAAAGAAACTTGGATTGCCTTTTTCTAAGTAATATTGTGATAAAATAACCAAACATTATGGCTAAGCAAGGAAAATTACAAAGACATAAAAGACCCCAGAAATTCTCTTCCAGAGATTACCATAGATGCAACATTTGCGGCAATCCAAGAGCTTATATGGGAAAATTTGGTATTTGTAGAATTTGTTTTAGAGAATTAGCTCACAAGGGAGAACTTCCTGGAGTAAAGAAAGCAAGCTGGTAAATTATATGGATACAATAGCTAACTTATTATCAAGTTTAAAGAACGCTTCTATGGTTTCAAAAGAATCAATTGAGGTTCCTTATTCAAAAATATCAGAAGAAATTTTGAAATTATGTAAAGTAAATGGATTTATTAAAGCTGTTAAGCCTTTTAAACATAAAGATAGCGTTATTAAAGGTCTTTCTATCGAACTATCCTACCTTGAAAGCGGTAAAGCTAAAATTTCAGAGGCAAAAAGACTTTCAAGACCTGGAAGAAGGATTTATAGAGGATTTACAGAAATTAAAGATGAAAGAAAAGGATTTGGTTTAATCATTGTATCAACTTCAAGGGGATTGATGCCTATCGCTGAAGCTAAAAAGAAGCACTTAGGCGGTGAGTTAATCTGCGAAATATATTAATATGTCAAGAATTGGAAAAAAACCTATAACAATACCTTCTGGAGTTACTGTTTCTTTCGACAACGAGTTTGTTAAAGTGACAGGACCGCTAGGATTTTTAGAAGCTAAACTAAGGCCTGAAATTGGTCATTCTATTGAAGACAACATTTTAACTTTTGTTGTAGCAAAAGAGACTAAAGAATCTTCAGCTTTTTTTGGTTTAGTAAGATCATTAGTTAATAATATGGTTGAAGGTGTTACAAAAGGCTTTGAGAAGAAATTAGAACTTGAAGGTGTAGGTTACAGAGTTATTCCAGAAGGAGCTTCAGATTTGAAGTTTACTTTAGGTTTCTCACACCCTGTAATTATAAAAGCTCCTCAAGGTATAAAATTTGAAACTGAAGGAAATACCAAATTTACTATTAGAGGTATTGATAAGTGTTTAGTGGGACAGATTGCATCAGATATTAGAAAATTAAGAAAACCTGAGCCTTACAAAGGTAAAGGAATCAGATATGCTGGTGAAGTTGTTAGAAGAAAAGCAGGTAAATCTGCAGGTAAAGGTAAATAATAATGAAGTTATTAAACAATAATAAAAAAAGAATTAAACTTAAGATCAGAGGTAAAATTTCTGGTACTGAGTCTAAACCAAGATTAACAATTTTTAGATCTAACAAGTTTGTTTATGGTCAACTAATTAATGATTCTCTAGCTCAAACTTTGGGAAATATTATTAGTAAAGTTGAAGGCATGGCTAAAGTTAATGCCTCATTTGAAGCTGGAAAACAGATTGCTAAAATTGCTTTAGATAAGAATATCAAAGAAGTTGTATTCGACAGAAATGGTTACAAATATCACGGAAGAGTTAAGAGTTTTGCAGAAGGAGCAAGAGAAGGGGGCTTAAAGTTCTAATATGGATAAAAAAGATATTTTTGAAAAAGTTATTCAAATGAAAAGAGTAGTTAAGAAAACTACTGGTGGAAACAAGCTTACTTTTACATCTTTAGTTGTTGTAGGTGATAAAAAAGGTAAAGTAGGTGTTGCTCTTGGAAAAGGTCAATCTGTTGCTCAAGCAACTCAGAAAGCTATCGCTTCTGCTAAAAGAAGCATGGTTGAGATTAAAATAGTTAATAACACTATTTCTCACAGAGTAGACGCTAAATATAAAGCATCCGTTCTTTTAATGAAACCAGCTCCTGAAGGTACTGGTGTTGTTGCAGGTGGGTCTGTAAGAGAGCTTATTCAACTTGCTGGAATCCCAAATATTTCAGTAAAGATGCTTGGATCTAGCAACAAAGTAACTAATATTTATTGTGCTTTAAAAGCATTTGCGGAATTAAATTAATATGGAATTAAGTAACATTAACAAATCAACAGGTTTTTCTAGAGGAAAAAAAAGAGTTGGAAGAGGCTCTGGATCTGGAAAAGGTTTCCATACAACAGGAACTGGAACCAAAGGTCAAAAATCTAGAACAGGTCATAGCCATAAATTTGGTTTTGAAGGAGGACAAACTCCTTTCTATAAGAAATTACCCCAAATTGTTGGATTTACTAATCCTAGATCTAAAGAAATTTATAATGTACCTGTAGATTACTTTAATAAATTTGAAGATAATGCTCAGATTACACCAGAAATCTTACTAGGGGCTAAATTTAAAAGCCTTCCTAAATACGGAGTAAAAATTCTTGGTAACGGAGAGTTAACAAAGAAGTTAAATTTTAAAAACTTCACCTATTCAACTACAGCTAAAGAGAAAATCGAAAAAGCTGGTGGTAAAATAGAGTAATATGAAGACCCTGTTCTATAAGATTCCTGAGATTAGAAACAAAATATTCTTTACTTTATTTATAATTCTAATATTTAGAGTTCTATCCCATATACCCGTTCCTAATGTAAATATTGCTGTAATTAAAGATTACATTCAACAAAACCAAATTTTAGGTTTATTTGATTTATTCAGCGGAGGTGGTTTAAAGAACTTCTCCATTGTTACCCTAGGACTAGCTCCTTATATTAATGCCTCTATTATTGTTCAGCTTTTCACTACCATTATTCCGTCTTTAGAGGAACTTTCCAAAGAAGGTGAGTATGGTCGAGAGAAAATCAATCAATATACTAAATTTTTAACTTTTCCAATTGCTTTAGTTCAATCCTTTGGTTTTTATTCTCTGCTTAAATCTCAAAATGTTGCCCCAGCACTTAACTTTATTGATACAGCTGTTGTTGTCGCAAGTATGGTTGCCGGCACTTACATTTTAATGTGGGTAGGAGATTTGGTTACTGAAAGAGGTTTAGGTAACGGTATATCCCTGTTAATCTTTGTTGGAATTGTTTCAACATTACCTGAAAGTATTTACAGATTTATTTACCTTTTAACGCCCGAAACTATTATGAACGCTTTAATTTTTGTTGCGGCAACATTACTAATTGTTGCCAGTGTTGTGTTAACTAATGAAGGTGTAAAGAACATTCCCTTAGAGTACGGTAGAAGAATGGCTGTTGGCGGCTCTAGAGTTAATTCCTCTCTTCCTTTAAAGGTTAATCAGGTTGGCGTAATTCCTGTAATTTTCGCAGCCTCGATTGTATTAATTCCTTCGTTTCTTGGTACTTCCCTTATCGGCTCTTCAAATAATCTGCTTAGGGACTTAGGGTACTTCTTTAATAACAATTTTCAGGACACTTCTTTTTTATATAATTTTGTAATGTTTTTGATGGTTATCTTATTTACCTACTTCTACACATCGATTCAATTTAATCCTGAAAAGATTGCTGAGGATGTTAAGAAAAGAGGAGGCTTTATTCCTGGGATAAGGCCGGGTATAAACACTATTTCATATTTAAAAGGTGTAATTAACAAGATAACTTTAGGTGGAGGCGTCTTCTTAGGTACAATTGCTGTTCTGCCTTATATAATCCACTCCTTTATAGGCTTTACTGGGTTTACACTAGGTGGAACTTCCTTATTAATTGTTGTTTCTGTAGTATTAGAAACAATAAGGAAAATGGATTCATTGATGGTAAGTAAAAAGTATGATAGTTTTCTTGATTAGGAGGAACAATTAAATGCTAGACAAAGTTAAACAAGCGTATCAATTAAAAAAAGCCCAGTCCGATTTGCAAAAAATGGTAGAGAAGCTATCTGTTTTCGAGCAAAAGGGGGAAAACTCTGTTGTTGTTACAGGTGATAAAAAAATTTCTAAAATCATAATCAATGGTGTTGAAAACAAACAAATCAAAGATTTGGTAAATGACGCTATGAAAAAAATGGATACCAAACTTCAAAAAGAAATGAAAGCTAAAGAAGACGAGCTACGAGCCTTGTTAGGAATGTAGAATGAATTTACTGCTTATTGGTCCCCCTGGAGCTGGAAAAACTGTTATAGCCAATAAAATTTCTGAATACTACTCAATCCCTTTTATTAAAACTGGATCCTTACTAAGAGATATTTCTCAGGAGAATCCAAACTATGAAGTTATTTCTTCTGCTATGGAAAAGGGGGAACTTGCCCCTAATTCAATTGTGGCTAAGGTTGTTAGCGAAGAGGTAGCTAAAAATTCAGACGGATTTGTCTTGGATGGTTGGATGAGGCAGTTATCAGACAAAGATCAGTTTAATCCTAGTTTAGATAAAGTTATTTTTTTAAATTGTCCTAAAAATATATCTGAGGATAGGATCTTAAATCGTGTAATTTGTAGAATTCACGGTTCAGTTTATTCCTATTCGGATCAAGTTTGTCACTTATGTGGAGGTTTGTTGGAAAAAAGAAACGATGACACCCCGCAAACTTTTGAAAGTAGATGGTCAATCTATGAAGAATTAACTATTCCAGTAATTGAGTATTATAAAAATTTAAACCTCCTCCTTGAAGTTGATGCTTCGAAAAGTATCCCTGATATCATGAGTGATGTTATAAAAGGTCTAAGTGATAACAATTAAAACACCAAACGAAATTGAAATAATGAAAAAAGGTGGCAACATCTCTAAAAATGCTCTTAACCTAGCTTTAAACATGGCTAAAGAAGGCACTACACTTAGTGAGATTGATAATGCAGTTGATGACTTTATAGTTAACCACAAGGCTTTTCCATCATTCAAGAAGGTCCCAGGTTATCATCATGCTACCTGTATTAATGTAAACGAAGGTTTAGTTCATGGAATTCCTAATAAATACAAAATTAAGCACGGAGATCTTGTAAAGGTAGACCTAGGAGTGTACTACGATGGTTTTCATACTGACACCTCGGCTACAGTTGAGGTTGGAACTAATAATGAGGGGAAGTTTATTCAGGCTGGGAAAGATTGTGTTGAAAACGCTATAGCTGCCTGTATTATCGGTAATAAGCTCGGAGATGTCTCTTTTGAGATGCAAAAAGCTATTGAATCTAAGGGTTATACTGTATCCAGGTCCCTTGTGGGTCACGGAATTGGGAAAGACCTCCACGAAGAGCCTTTAATCCCTCCATATGGCAAAAAAGGGACTGGTTTACTACTTAAAGAAGGTATGGTATTTGCCATAGAAATCATTTATCAAAAGGGATCCCACCAGATTAAATCCTTAGAAGACGGATGGACTTTGGCTACAAAAGACGGTTCTTTAGCTGGTTTACATGAGCATACAGTTGCAATAACCAAAGAAGGGCCTGTGGTATTAACCAAATAGTAAACATGTTGACAAGTAGGTTGATAATTTTAATTAATTTTGATAAAATTCACCTTGTTACTGCAACTACTTGCAGAGAAGCTTTATCTTAATGAATACTAAAGAAGTTGTAAAAAAAGACGGGAAAGTAATAGAGAATTTGATGGGTGGTATGTTAAGAGTAGAGTTAGAGGATAAGACTATCGCTATTTGTACTATTTCTCAGCTTTTGAGAAAAAATAGCATTAAAGTTTTCCTTGGGGATAGGGTTCAAGTTGAATTCTCTCCTTATGATTTAACAAGAGGTAGAGTTTGTTACAGATACAATAAATAAAAATGAAAGTAAGAGCATCAGTTAAAAGAATATGTAAAGATTGTAAAGTCGTTAAACGACAAGGTGTAGTTTATGTTACTTGTAAAAGAGATCCAAAACATAAACAAAGACAAGGATAATTATGGCCAGAATATCAGGAATTGACTTACCAAATAATAAAAGAATAGAGATCGCATTAGGATATATTAAAGGAATTGGTCTCCCACTTTCTAAAAAAATTCTTTCAGAAATTGGCATTGATTTCAATATTAGAGCAAAAGATTTGACAGATGCTCATGTTGCTAGTATAAATGCTAAAATCGTAGAACTTCAAATTCCTGTGGAAGGTGAGTTAAAGAGAATTGTCTCACAGAATATTAGAAGACTTATTGAAATTAAATCTTACAGAGGTTCCAGACATCAAAAAGGTCTACCTGCAAGAGGTCAAAGAACAAGAGCCAACGCAAGAACAAGAAAAGGTAAAAAGAAAACTGTTGGTGGTACAAAGAAAAAGTTAGCTAAGAAATAATTATGGTTGTTAAAAATATAAAAGGAAAAAAAGTTACAAAAAAGAATATTGCTAAAACATATCCAGCTGTTGGAAATGTATACGTTTCTTCAGGAATGAATAATACTATTATTTCAATTACCGATGAAAAAGGTAATGCTTTATTTAACGGATCCTCAGGCATGTTTGGTTTTAGAAATTCAAGACAAGCTACACCTTATGCTGCAACTAAAGTAGCAGAAGAAACTGGATTAAAAGCTTTCAAGGCTGGTGTTAGAGAAGTAAATGTATTTGTTAAAGGTGCTGGTCAAGGAAGAGTATCTTCCATCAAAGCACTTAAAACAACAGGATTAAAAGTTGTATCAATTACTGATATTACTCCATTACCACATAATGGATGTAGACCAAGTAAGAAAAGAAGGAATTAATAATGGCTAGAAATACCGGACCAAAATGTAGACAATGTAGAAGAGAAGGCACAAAGCTTTATTTAAAAGGAGCTAGATGTGAAACTCAAAAATGTGCAATGACCAGAAGACCAACCAGACCAGGTCAACACGGTGCCAAAAGAACCACACTAACTCCATTCGGTGTTCAATTAAGAGAGAAACAAAAATTAAAGAGAATTTACGGTGTCTTAGAAAAACAATTCGGAATATATGTTTCTAAAGCATTAAATTCCAAAGGAATTGCCTCTGAATCACTGCTACAAATTCTAGAATCAAGATTAGATAATATTGTGTATAGATGTGGTTTTGCTACTTCAAGAGCTGAAGCCAGACAACTTATCAGAAGAGGAATTTTCAAATTAAACAATGTAGAGGTTAACGTACCTTCCATACAAGTTAAAGCTGGCGATATAGTTATGCCAATAGCTTTCGATAAACTTCACTTAAAAGAAGGTTACACAATCCCTAAGTGGTTAGAAGCTAATGTTCAGGAAAAGTATGTTAAAATTGACAGACTTCCATCAGGAGATGACGTCAATGAACCTGTAAATGCTCAGTTAATAGTTGAATCTTATTCTAGATAAGGAGAATATAAAAATATGATAAATCAATACGAATTAAATTTTATAAAAGTTTCTGAGAGTAAAAACTCAGCTGTATTTTCATTTGAGCCATTACCTTCAGGTTTTGGTCAAACTTTAGGATCAGTCCTAAGAAGAGTTGCGTTAACATCTGTTAAAGGTGCTGCTGTAACTTCTTTCAAAATTCCTGGTGTTACTCATCAATTCACAACAATTGAAGGTATCAAAGAGGATTTAGTCGAAGTTACTTTAAATCTTAAAGAACTTAGATTCAAACTTCACTCAGATGGTCAATTCACAGCTAAAATCTCTAAAAAAGGTCCTGGAGTTGTTACTGCTGCTGATATTGAAGTTTCATCAGAAGTTGAGATTATCAACAAAGACGCAATAATTGCAACTATTTCTGATAAAACAAAATCATTTGAACTTGAGTTAACAATTGAGTCTGGAATTGGTTACTCTCCAGTTGAAAACAGGGAGAATCCAAAACTTGGCATCGTATTAGTTGACGCAATCTTCTCACCAGTTGTTTCAGCTGCTTATAGCGTTGAAAATACTAGAGTTGGAAGACAGTCTGGATTAGATAAATTAGTAATTACTATTCAAACTGACGGAAGCATTAAACCTTCTGATGTTATCAAGGTTTCCGCTTCAATTTTAAGAGATTTCTTTAATAAGTTTGCTTCAGCAAATGAATCTCAAAATATTGAAACATTATTTCAACAAACTTCTATTGCAGAGTTGAAATCAGATAATTCTTCTGTTGATGATTTACCTCTACCAACAAGAACAATTAATGCATTGAAGAAGCACGGAATTAATACCCTTTCTGATTTAAGAACTAAGTCAGATGAAGAAATTTCTGATATAAAGAACTTAGGTGAGAAATCAATTGATGAAATTAAGAAGCTACTAGGAAGATAATTAAATGAGACATAGAATTGTTGGTAAAAAATTAAGTAGAGATAAAGATCACAGAGCTGCTTTACTAAAGAATTTAGCTTCTGCCTTAATCTTGAATGGAAGAATTGAAACTTCAGTTGTAAAAGCTAAGTTTGTACAACCTTTCGTTGAAAAATTGATTACCAAAGCAAAAGACAACTCTTACGCTTCCCTTAGACTTTTAAGATCAAGGTTAGGAAACGAAGAAGCTCTAAGAAAGCTTTTTACTGAGATCGCTCCTGAGTTCAAAGAAAGAAACGGTGGTTATACTAGGGTCAGAAAATTAGGGATCATTAGAAAAGGCGACAATTCTGAACTTGCTATGATTGAGTTAGTTTCTAATACCAAGGATATCCCTGAAGTTAAAGAGATTAAGGAAACTAAACAAGTTTCTAAATCAAAGGCTAAAAAAGTAGTACAAGTTTCTACACCCGAAGTTTTGACTGAGGAAGTGACTCAAGTTAAGGAAGAAAAATAATGAAAACTGCAGCTATAAACCCTAAAAATGTAAATATTGAGTGGCATTTAATTGATGCTAAAGATCAAGTTCTTGGAAGAGTAGCTTCTAAAATTGCTCAAATTCTTTCTGGAAAAAACAAGGTTGAGTTTTCTCCTAATCAAGTTATTTCCGATAGGGTAGTTGTTATAAATGCAGCTCAAGTTAAAGTTACTGGAAATAAAGCTCAGGATAAGATCTATTATACTCACTCTAATTTTCCTGGTGGACTTAAGTCACAATCATTTGAACAAAGAATGGCTAAACACCCTTCAAAAGTTTTAGTTGAAGCTGTTAAAGGTATGCTACCAATTAACAGACTAAGAGATAGAAGAATTGTTAATTTATATGTTTATGAAGGTGAAACCCACCCTCATCAAGGACAAATCAAATAATGGCTAGAGATATCAAATCAAACTTAATAATCGCTAGTGGCAGAAGAAAGACTGCAACTGCATCTTTGTTTTTAAAATTGGATAAAGGCGCAATTGTTGTTAATGATAAAAAGATAGAAGAGTACTTTCCGTCAGAGAAGGAATCCTTAATCTGGAAAAAACCTTTCTATTTACTTGGTATTGCTACTCCTGAAGCTAAATATGACCTATCTATTAAAGTTAAAGGATCTTCTAAATCTTCTCAACTAGGTGCTGTTACTTTAGCTATCTCTAAAGCATTAGCTTTATTAAACGAAGAATTTTCATTAGTTCTTAAGAAGAACGGTATGCTTACTAGAGACCCAAGAATGGTTGAAAGAAAGAAACCAAACTTAAGAAAAGCTAGAAAAGCTTCCCAATTCTCAAAGAGATAATATTTAATAAAAATATCTTTATTTATCTAACAATCATGTTTTCTTTTTAAATGTCTATTAATAATAGATATAAATATAGATCTAATATCATATTTTCATTTTAGAGTGGTAAATTAGAATGATAGGGATTCTTTGAAGATGTTTTGAAGCTCCATTAACGATCTCTGAAGTTCTTCTATTTTTCTCTCGATTTCTCTATTAGTTTTTTTAACAAAGTTAACCTCAAATTCTTCAGATATCTTATTTAATACCTCAATAGGTGGCGAAATTTTACCTGTTTCATAGGCACTGATTGTTTTTCCGGTTAATCCAATTCTCTTACCAAACCTATCCTGAGATATGTTTAATTTTATTCTTAAATTTTTGATTTGTTTTCCAATCTCCATTTGTGCTAGAGAATACCACAAATATTTTTGCTTACAACATTTAAAATTCTATTAGTAAAAATTTATTTCTTAGGAGGTGATAATTATAAAAATAAAGCTTAAATTAAGAAGATTAATTTCTTATTTACTTGCTGGAGTGTTAGTTGGGGGAGTTGCATATGCTGCAATTAGTAATAAAATTTTCATGAAAGGAACATCGTTTTCAACTTCAACCGTGCAATTAAAATTCTTGAAAAATTTAAGTCAGGATTTGAGTACTGCAAATCTTACTTCGGAGCTAATTGGTATTTCTTTTGAAGGTATTTTAAATGGTTGGCAACAGGACTATCCTGTTAAGATCACAAATACGTCAACTAAGAACATGAATGTTTGGACTTACGCTAATTACCAAACAGATCAAGACCCAGCATCGCTACGATATTCACTATATGTAGAACTGCTTCCTTGGAACGACCTTAATAATGACGGCGTAGTAGATTCTGGAGAAGAAGGGGCTTCTCTTGGTAAAAAGTCATTTGTTAAATGGAAAACAGAAGGGTTTGACTTAGGGAGTCTTGAAGGAAATAAAGCTTATGGATACATCCTGAGATTTTCGTCTTTGGACATTACAGATGCAAAACAAGGGGCTTCGGGTATCTTTGATTTCGAGTTCGGCGTGCTTCAGTAGTTAACTGCCCTTCTGCCCACTAAGTGATAAAATCTAGTTTATGGAAGAACGAGTTCAAAATTTAAATTTTCTTAAAGAGAGTCTTGGTTATCTCAAAAAATCTACTCGAATAGCGGAACTTAAAGATGAGTTAGAATCAGAAAAGGTTTGGACTGACTGGGAATTAGGTCAAAAATTATCGAAAGAGCTAGGTTCTCTACAAAAAGATGTAGCTGCAATAGATGAAATAGAGTTTTACTTGCTTGAAGAGGATTTCAGTGGGTTTGATAAAAACTATCAAAAATTACGACTCAAAACATTCTTAGGTAACAACTACGATAAACTTGGTTGCATTTTTACAATTCACGCCGGACAAGGCGGTGTAGAAGCTATGGACTGGGTAGCGATGCTAGGTAGAATGTATCAAATGTATTTTGATAAGAAGAAGTACCATTATCAACTAATTGAGGAGATTTCTGGAGACGAAGCGGGTTATAAGCAGCTTTCTTTTGAGATTACAGACGAGTATGCTTTTGGGTTTTTAAAAAATGAAGCAGGGGCACATAGGCTTGTTAGAAATTCTCCTTTCAATTCAGATAATTTGAGACAAACTTCTTTTGCGTTAGTCGAAGTTATTCCTCTAGTGGATGAAACTATTGAAATTGAAATTAAGGACGAGGATATAGAGTTTGAAGCTTATAGATCTGGAGGAAAAGGTGGTCAAAATGTTAATAAAGTATCCACTGCAGTTAGAATTAAACACAAACCTACTGGAATTATTGTTGAGAGTCAAACCGAACGATATCAAGGAAAAAATAGGCAAATTGCTCTGGATGTTTTAAAATCAAAATTATATGCAATTGAAGTGGAGAGAATGGAGAAAGCTAGAAAAGAAATTAAAGGTGAATATAAGATTCCTGGGTGGGGAAACCAGATTAGAAACTATGTACTTAATCCGTACAAATTGGTAAAAGATCTAAGAACTGATTATGAAACAGTTGAAGCACCAGCTGTTTTAGACGGAGATTTAGAAGAATTTATTCAAAGAGAAGTTGGTATTTAGATATTTTATTGCAATTAAAATTCCAAAAGAAATAGCAATCAAAACTAATGTTTTGATTAAATCTTGATTAATCATTTTGGTTAAGTCTTTGTTTTCAGTAACCTTCTCTGTTTTTTCTAGCACAATTCCTTTTGCCTTTAACTCATTGTTTAAGGCTTGTACTTTAGCGCTTAGGTTTGGGTATCTTTTTTTCATGAAATTATTATATATCAATTTGTTTTTATTTTTATGAATAAAAGTTATACCCTTTATAGGTTATTTTATGTAATCAAGCAAAAAAGAGCCTTTATCATCTAAAAATTTTTGCTAGTATATTAGCATCGAGAACAAATTATTATGTTAAAAGAATTATTCATTTCAGAAGTAAGAGTCAATTTAATTAAATTTTTGGTTAAAAACTATGATCAAGAGTTTCACGTCAGGGCTTTAGTTAGAGAGCTAGGTGTTGAGATCAACGCAATAAGAAGAGAACTAGAAAAATTAACTAAACTTGATATTTTAATCAAAAGGCCTTGGGGGAATAAAATTTTTTACAAAATGAATATTCTTAGCCCTTTTTATCCGGATTTTGTTTCGTTGATCTACAAAGAAGAGGGCATATCCCTGAAATTTCTAAAAGCAAAAGATAATTTGGGTAACATCAAATTTTTAGCTTTGTCTAAAGAATTCTGTAAAGGTAGGCAGGCCTCAGCTTTAGAGCTTGATTTGCTTATTGTGGGAAACCCAAATCTTAATGTTTTAGAAAATATTATTTCTAAATTTGAGCAAGAAGAGAGGGAAATTAATTATTCAATTATTTCCGAAGAAGAGTTTATTCAAAGAAAAAGAAAGTTTGATACATTTGTAATTAAATTTTTAATTCAACCAAGGATCATGATTTTTGGAGATGAGTTTGAAATTACAAGGATAGCCTAATGTTTAAGAACAATTCTTCAAAATTACTATTAATCACTGTTTTATCTACTTTAGCTGTCCTAATTTCTCTACCAAGAATAGACATCAAGTATGAAGGTAAATACTTCAATATCAATTCTTATATTGGAGGCTACATTATAAATATACCTTTTACATCAAAATTTTTAGATTTTAGTGATTTTAAAAAAGGATTGGATATTGAAGGAGGCGTTAAAGTTGTTATTAGGTTAGATATGTCCGAAGTTCCTGCAGCAGATCAGCAGAAATCTGCAGAATCAGTTCGGGATATTCTTAATCGAAGAATAAATTACTTAGGAGTTTCAGAAACATCTACTTACATTTCTAAGGCAAATAACGATTACAGAGTAATAGTTGAAATTCCTGGACAGAAGAATTTAGAAGCTGCTATTAAATCTATTGGATCTACGGCCCAGTTAAAGTTTAAAGTTATCAAACCAGGTTTAAGCTGGCCAATTACAGACCCTAAATTAACAATTAGCGATATATTTGTTGATAGCGAGGTTAATGGAAAAGATCTGATTGGAAGTGAGGTAAGTTTTGATTCTACAAAGAACCAACCAATTATCCAGCTTAGATTTTCGAACGAAGGACGAGAAAAGTTTTCAAATTTAGTTAAACAGAATGTAAAAAAACCGATCGGTATTTTCTTAGATGAATCACTACTTCAAGCTCCGGTTGTATCTGAGGACTTAGCTAATGGCTTAACCTCTGACCCTACAATTACTGGTGTAGATCTAGAGACCGCTAAAAATATATCTTCCCTACTAAGAGCAGGCGCTTTACCTGTTCCTATTGAGATAGTTCAACAATCTTTAATAGGTGCAACATTAGGTCAAGAATCTGTTAACAAAAGCTTAATTGCTGGATTTATTGGGTTATTTATTATATTTATTTTCTTAAATATTACTTATAAGAAATTAGGATTAATAGCTTCTGTTTCTTTACTTATTTACGTGGCTTTTGTACTTGCTACATTTAAGTTGCTTAATGTTGTAATTTCTCTACCGGGAATTGCTGGATTTGTATTCTCAATCGGGGTTGCCTGTGATGCTTGCATTCTTATATTTGAAAGAATTAAGGAAGAATCGAGGTGGGGTAAACCATCAGCAATTGCTATTGTTAACGGTTATAATAGTGCCTGGTCAAGTATTAGAGACTCGAATATTTCTACCCTAATTGCTTCATTTATTTTATTTCAATTTGGATCGGGATTTGTACGGGGCTTTGCTTTAACCTTAGCGATAGGAATTATGTTTTCGCTCTTATGTTGCGTTTATATTTCTAGGATTTTGGTAACTACATTTATTAAGGAAGTTAAATTTAAATAATATGAAAATTTTAAACTACTCAAAATTATTAATTTCAGTCTCTGTTTTGATTATAGTAAGTGGAATATACATTATTTCTTCCTACGGGTTCAAAACATCTATTGAATACACAGGTGGAACAGTATTTTCATATAATAGTTCCAAGCAAGAAGATTTGAATTCTATTAAAAACTTTTTAAAGAGCGTAGGTTATGAAACTTCTGAAGTTTCCCAAGAGGGTAATTTCATTAAAATAAAAGTTTCAGAAACTAATTCTGATAAGGTTGTTGATTTAAAGGCTAAAGTTTCCAACTTTAATAACGATCTTAAAATCGAAAGTGCGGAGACAATTGGTTCTTCAATGGGAATCGAGTTTGCTAAAAACTCTTTCCTAGCTCTTCTATTTTCACTCTTAGGAATACTATTGTTTGTAACTTATTCTTTCTATAACCTTCCTAACAATATTCCGTCTTGGCAGTTTGGGGTTGCTACATTGATTGCTATGTTTCATGATGTTTTGATTGTTATATCTTTATTTAGCTTGATGGGGTATTTCTATGGTGTTGAGATTGACTCATTGTTTCTTACAGCGTTATTAACAATAATTGGCTTTTCAGTTAACGATACAATCGTAGTATTTGATAGAATCAGGGAAAATTTAATTAAATTCAATAATAAAATGAATTTTTATGAAATATGTAATTTATCAGTATTTGAAACACTAAACAGGTCGTTAATAACTTCATTTACGGTAATTTTGATTATGTTTGCTCTTTACCTGTTGGGCGGGGAGTCTATTAAATATTTCTCTTTAGCTTTAGTTGTAGGGATTACCGCTGGAACCTATTCTTCTATTTTTATTGCAACTCCATTTGTTCTACTAATTAATAAGCAGTTCAAAAAGAACTAATGTTTGACTGGGATATAAAAGTATCATCAAACAATTTCAAAGTTCTTTCTGAGAATTTGCTCGCTTCTAGAATCGGAAATCTCACCAAGGAACAGTACTTTAACCCTCCTCAGCCCGTATCTTTTATTTCCGAAGCTTATTTTGACCCATTCTTTATAGAGAACCTTAAAAAGGCTAAAGAGATAATTTTTGATGCAATTAAAAATAATGAGTTAATAATCATCCATGGTGATTACGATGCAGACGGAGTTTGTGCTACATCTATTATTCTTAAAACAATAAAAGAGACCCTTAACTATCCCCTATGTGAGTATATAATTCCTGACCGTTTTGAGGATGGTTACGGACTCAGCGATAAAACGCTTCAAAAAATTCTTGACCTCTCGTTTAATCAGAAACACTTACTTATTACTGTAGATTGCGGTATTACTTCGATTTCTCAAATTAATGAACTTAAAAAAAAGGGAAATCGAATTATCTTGACTGATCATCACCACAAACCTGAGATCCTCCCAGAAGCGGATGCTGTCGTTTGGAGCGATAAGGTTGTTGGGTCAACTCTAGCTTGGATTCTTTCCTTGGGACTTGGTAACAAAGACCCTAAATTTTTATCTTTGGCTTCGATAGCTACAGTTACCGATGTTTTTCCTTTAACTGACATGAATAGGTCTATTGTTAAACATGGTATAAAAGTTCTTCAGACTAATCCCCCGCTTCCGATTAAAAGTCTTTCTGCATACCTTGGGAAGTCATTTAAGGATATTGGTACCTATGAGCTTGGGTTTGTAATTGGGCCAAGACTTAATTCCTCTGGAAGAATTGGTAGTGCTGATTCATCGATAGAGTTTATGATCTCTGAGGATGGGGATATTGTAAAAGAGTTAATTTCAAAGATAGATACTATAAATCAAAAGAGACAGCAGATAACTGAGGAATCCTTGGAAAGTCTTGTTGTCGATGAACTAAACCTTCCAAAAATAGTGGTTGTATACAATCCAAATTTCCATGAGGGCGTAATGGGCCTCATAGCTTCTAAAATAGTTCAGAAATATCATAGACCTGCATTAGTAATCTCAAATAATCACGATAAATTAAAAGGCAGTGCTCGTTCCATTAAAGGAATTAATGTAATTGAAATCTTAAATAACTATAAGGATTTATTTATATCCGTTGGTGGTCACGAACTCGCCGCGGGTTTTTCACTTTCAGAGGAAAAGCTTGCAGAATTAACTGAGAAACTAAACTCTCATATGGAGGTAAATTTTTCAAACTTTTCATTTATTAAAAAGATAAAGGTTGATGCTGAGATTGGGTTTGATTTAATTGATATGGGGCTACTTAATTTTATTAAATCAATGGAGCCGTTTGGTCCTTCTAACGATGAGCCAAATTTTAGTACCAATCAAACTGTAATCAAGGATAAAAAGTTTATGGGCGAAAAAAAGAATCACATGTCATTAATTCTGGAGCATTCAGGCAAAACTTTTAAAGCCTTACTTTTTAATTTTGATAAAGCTTACGAAAATTTGTATTTAGGTCAAAAGATTGACATTGTCTACAAAATTAGAAAAAATGAATACAACAATAAAATCTCAATTGATTTAAACTTAATTGATATAAAGCTAAATAATGATTGAAATCTCGCCTAGTAAAAAATTGCTTGTAAATCTATTTCTCCTTTACACGAAAGGTCTCCATTTTTTTGATTTACAGATTAGAACCGTTCTTTTAGTTGTTCTTACAACGGCTTTTTCTTACATTCTTTGGAATGCTAGGGGAATGAACCTTGAGGATTTCATGAAAATTACCAGAAGAAAGCCGATTTTGGCTTTATCTGAAACTGTTCCGTTTAATGTCCTTAATTCAAGTTCTCAATTAGCTTCCAATGAGAATAAGGTTATTCCAAGCACCATCCCAGCCAGAAAAATTCTTAAACTAAAACCTACAAATATACAAGCTAAGAGTTACATTGTTTATGATCTAGATGACAGTAGATTGGTAGCTGAGAAGAATAAAACTTTGCAGCTCCCTCCTGCTTCGTTAGTTAAACTACTTTCTGTAATGGTTTTTACTGATAACTTAAATTTAGATAATTACACTTTGGTTCCACAAGAATGTACTCAAGTTAATGGTCAAAAAGCTGGTTTAAAGTCCGGTGAGAAAATTTCTGTTAAAGATTTATTATTCTCTTCTCTAATATATTCTGCTGCTGATTCCGTATGCACTCTTTCTAGAATTAATTCTGATCGAGATCTACGTTTTTTTAATAACTATGCAGAATCAATCGGTATGAAAAATTCTAATTTTACTAACTACATTGGACTTGATTTTGAAGATAACGTTACAACTTCAGAAGACATTTTGAATATGACACTTAGCTTTATCAAAAAAGATTTATTTAACAGTATCGTGAAGTTAAAAAGCTACCAAATGGAGAACGGGAGGGTTATATATAATACTAATAAAATGTTATTTGAGAACCAGTATTCGATTGGAATTAAAACAGGTACCACTGGGGGAGCTAATGAGAACTTAATCTATAGGTATAAAAATGACGATCTTCAAAGGGATGTTTTAGTTGTAATCTTAAATTCGTCCGACCGCTATCAGGATTCAAGAAATATAATCTCAAATCTTTATCTAGATGTTGAGTAGTATTTAGGGTTTAGCGCTGGGGTATAGATTGTAATTTTGCCCTTTTCTCCTGAAGCTAGCTCCATAGACCCCTTGAATACGTAAATTGGCTGGATATTAGTATTAATTGAAGTATCATCAAAGTTATCATAATAAGACACTTCAACACTTTCTACTGAAATAGTCTTAATATTTGTGTTTTCTTTATTTGGAACAAATCTAAATTCTGAATTATTGACTTTAATCTCTGAAATAACAAAATTCTTGGCTTTCAACTGGCTTTCAACTACTGTTGGGATAGGGTTTAAGTCAAACAGATCCCCATTATATGAGAGTTTATAATCAATTTTATTGAGTTTTATAAAGGGGAATCGATAGTTTTTAAAAGAATTTTCGATTTCCGGCCTTAGACTAGCGATAAAGAAATAAATCTGGGGAAAATCGTATCTCTTTGAAACTACTTTTTTGTTCTCAATGCTTCGATAGATCTTTAAATAAGAAAGTTCTGAACTAATATTATTACTTTCTACAAGATAGTTGCTTTCGAATCTCAGGAAAGTTGGTTCTAAAATTAAGCTATTAACCTCTTCTTTGGTAAATCTTCCGGTTAGACCTAGAAAATTTAATGCAAAATTTCCTGGAATATTGTTTGAGATAAAGTTTCCTCCATTTACATAGCTCTTCAAGAAGGCAATTTCATTACCTTGAGGAAATTGAGACATTTTTTTATTTACTTTATTAATTTCGAATTGAAGTCCGTTTTTACTCCAGACGAATTTATTACTAATATCACCATTATCTACTAGATTAAGATCGTCATACCCTGATTCAAAGGCAATTCTTTTTGCGGTAGGAAGGTAGTCGATATCTTCAAGCTTTGAAAAGTTATATTCATACAGTTTGATTTGTTTGGATTCTAAATTCTTCCATTGAGAATCTGGATTTCCAATATAAAGGATAGTTGTATTAGAGAGGTTGTAGTTTAGAGCCTGATCCTGAGTAAAGTTGATTGGGCTTACATAGTTTGCAATAACTTCTTTTTGAGTTGCTTTTTGGGCTTGGGAGGCGTAGTCGGATATAATGGGTGAGATATAAATAAATATCGCTACAACTATCACTACTCCTATTAAGACATTAATCATTTTTTTTATATAGCTAGATACTTCGTAAAGCTTCATACAAAAATATTATCATATTTAATCGTGATAAAATTGGAGTTATGTCAGTCAGAACAAGAATAGCACCAAGCCCAACCGGGGAATTTCATGTCGGAGGTTTAAGAACTCTGTTATTCAATTATGCTTGGGCAAAAAAGAATAATGGTCAATTCCTAATTAGAATCGAGGATACCGATAGGAATAGGTTTGTCGATGGTGCCACTAATAGAATTTTAGAAGTTATTAAAGAGTACGGACTTGATTGGGATGAAGGTCCTGTTAAAGGCGGGGACTGTGGACCTTATATTCAATCCGAAAGACTAAATATTTATAGAGAATATATCCAAAGATTGTTAGAGAGTAAAAATGCTTACTATTGTTTTTGTACACCTGAAAGATTAGACAAGCTAAGGGAGCAATATTCTTCTGAAAATAAAACTTTTAAATACGATAGGCACTGTCTTTCCTTAAATGATTTTGAAATTAATAATAGAATAGACTCTGGAGTAAAATACGTAATTAGACTTCTGGTGCCTGAGGATGAGTTAGTCACTTACGAGGATGTTGTATTAGGAGAGATCTCCGTTCCTTCAAAAGAGATTGATGATCAAGTTCTAATGAAGTCAGATGGTTACCCAACTTATCACTTTGCTGTTGTAGTAGATGACTATCTAATGAAGATTACTCATGTTCTTAGAGGTGTCGAATGGCTGCCTTCAACACCAAAGCATATTCTCCTTTATAAATTCTTTGGGTTTCCGCTTCCTAAATTTGGACATCTCCCTAATCTTAAGAATTTAGGTTCTAGCAAAAAAATGTCAAAGAGAGATGGTTCAGTTTTTGCCATCGACTTTTTAAAGGAAGGTTACTTACCTGAAGCAATGTTAAATTTCTTAATGTTTCTTGGATGGAATCCAGGTACTGAAAAGGAGATTTATTCTTTGGATGAGTTTATCCAAGACTTCGATTTAAGTAAGATTCATCAAACTGACTTGGTTTCATTTAATAAAGAGAAACTTGATTGGTTTAATAATCAATATCTTTGGAAATTAACTAACGAGGAATTTCTTGAAAGACTAAAGTATTGGTCTCATAGATTTAATACTCCTTGCTTAATACAAGATTTGTCTGAAATTTATTCTCATTTACAATTACTTAAAATTATTTCTTTGATTAAAGAGAGGATTACTGTTTTTTCGGATTTTGATAAAAGTGTTGATTACTTTATTAATTCACCTCAAGTGGATTCATTAGTCTTAGGAAAATATTCTAACGATCCAAAAAAAGTTTTAGAATTTTTTTACGAATTAATTTCAAGTCAATCGGATTTCTCTTTTGAAAAATTAGATCCCCTACTTCATAACACTGTAAAGGAAAATGGGTTTTCTATGAAGGAATATTTCATGACACTACGAATCGCCCTTACCGGAGAAACTGTAACTCCACCAATAATAGATATCATTTGTGTTCTTGGTAAGGACATTACACTAATTAGAATCAAATCAGCGCTTCAAAATTTTTAATTCTATTCTGAATAGATTTAACTTATTACTAAAAAATAAAATGGTGTTAAACTTAATTCATGAAAAATAAAACACCAATAAAACAAGAAATAAACCCAAATAAAAATATAGCTCTTCAATCTGCAATTGCTCAGATTGAAAAAAACTTTGGTAAAGGTTCCATCATGAAGTTAGGGGAAGGAAGTTTATACAAAGATATAGAAGTTACTCCAACTGGATCACTTGCTTTAGATTTAGCTTTAGGTCTAGGGGGCGTTCCTAAAGGAAGAATTATTGAAATTTATGGACCTGAGTCTTCAGGTAAGACAACTTTAGTACAACACATAATTGCTGAAGCTCAAAAAATGGGTGGAACTGCTGCCTTAATTGACGCCGAGCACGCATTCGATCCCGTATATGCCGAAAAAACCGGAGTTGATGTAACAAATCTTTTAGTTTCTCAACCTGACAATGGAGAACAGGCCTTAGAGATTGCTGAAACACTTATTAGATCAAACGCAGTTGATATTATAGCAATTGACTCTGTAGCTGCTTTGACACCAAGAGCGGAGATTGAAGGTGAGATGGGTGATAGCTTTGTTGCTCTTCAAGCAAGACTGATGTCCCAAGCTTTGAGAAAAATTACAGGAGCAATTAGTAGATCAAACTGTACTGTAATATTTACAAATCAATTAAGAATGAAGGTTGGTGTAATGTTTGGAAACCCAGAAATAACTCCAGGTGGAAATGCTTTGAAATTTTATGCGTCAGTTAGAATGGAAATTAGAAAAGCTGAAACTATTAAAGACGGAGATAATGTTATAGGAATTAGAGCTAAAGTTAAAGTTGTGAAGAATAAAGTAGCCCCACCTTTCAGAACCGCTGAGTTCGATATTATGTTCAGTAAAGGGATATCCAAAGAAGGAAACGTACTTGATATTGCTTCTGATATGAATCTGATTAAGAAAAGTGGGTCTTGGTATGAATACAATGGTGCCAAGATTGCACAGGGTAGAGACAGCGCTAAGCAGTACTTAGTAGAAAATCCTAAGATTACAGAGACCTTATACGCTGAAATTAAGAAATTAGTTCTATCCGGTAAAGAAGCTGTTCCTCTAGAGATTGCTATAGAAGAAACAGAAGATGATTCCTCAAAAACTGAAGAATAATTTCTACTTTAAGAAAATCTTAAAATACTGCTCTCTTTCCATTAAATCTGAAAGTGAGGTAATTCGTAAGCTTCGTGATTATGAAGTCCCCCCTGAGGAACTAACGGAGATGGTAGATACCCTCAGAGTGTTCAAGTTCTTTTTTTCTGACGAAGAATATGTCTCAAGATTTCTAGAAAATCTATCTTCTCAAAAAGGATATTCAAAAATTCAATTAAAACAAAAACTACTTCGAAAGGGTCTTCCAACTAAGATTGTTAGTATTCAACTTGACGAATTCTATAAAAAAAACGAGTCAGAGCAGATTGGGAAGTTTATTAAAAAAAATTACTCTAAGTTACTTAGAAAAGATAAGAACAAGAGGCTAGCTTTTCTTATTTCTAAAGGATTTGGAGTTGATAATATTAGAAGGCAGTTGAAAGAACTAGACCTATAGTTATTACTACTTTAATTGACATAATTACCTAAACAACCTAAAATCTATTTGTTTTTGTAAAGTAATTATAATTATCGGAAAGGTTTACTGTAGTCTACGTATGGTAAAAATAACAAACTATGAACTTGATACTCATTCTCCTTATTATTGCTCTAATTGCCTTTGTTCTATACCTTGTTTTGGTTAAAAAGGTCGATTTATCTTCTTTATTTCCAAATTCAACACAACCAAGTAATTCATTTGAGAAAACTGAAATTTTCTTAGAAGCAAAACAGAAGTCTTTTGAAATCGTTCTTGATGCTAAAAACGAAGCATTGAGAATTAAAAATGAGACTGATGAATACGTCAGAAGTAAGAAAAATGAAATTTCTGACGAAAGTGCGAAGATTACAGCTAGAACAACTATGCTTGAATCTAGAGAATCTGAGCTTAAAAGAAAAGAAGAAGATTCATCCACTCTAAAAACAAGTCTAGAATCAAAGGTTAAGAATTATGATGAGCTTATTCACGCTGAACAAGAGAAGCTTGAAAAAATTTCAAGATTAACAGTGGAAGAAGCTAAAAAAAGATTAATTGAAACTGTTGATAGAGAGTTAAAAGAAGAATATGGAAAGAAGATTAGAACCTATGAGGAGGAATTAAAGTCTAATGCAGAGGAAAAAGCTAAACAAATTTTAATCGATGCAATGAGACAAGGTGCTTCTGACTATGTTGTTGAGTACACATCATCAAGAATTAGACTTCCTGACGAAGAGTTAAAAGGGAGAATCATTGGTAAAGAGGGAAGAAACATTAAGACTTTTGAAGAAGTTACCGGTGTAGAAGTCGACTTAGACTCCTCACCAGGTGATTTAGTTATCACCTGTTTTGATCCTGTTAGAAGGGAGATTGCTAAACTTGCAATGCAAAGATTGATTGCTGATGGAAGAATTCAACCAGCTAAAATTGAAGAAATAGTCGAAAAAACTAGAACTGAAATGGATCAGGTTATCTTCAAAGAAGGTACCGAGTTATGTCATAAGCTAGGAATCTTCAACATACCAAAAGAGATCATTCAAACCCTTGGTAGGTTCAGATATAGATTTTCTTACGGTCAGAACATGATCGAGCACGTGATGGAAGTTGTAAAAATAGGAGTATCCATCGCTTCTGAACTTAAAGCTGACACTGAAATAGTCAAACTTGGTTGTTTACTTCACGACATTGGTAAGGTCATCATGGATAAAGAAGGATCCCACGTTGATATTGGTGTTGATTATTTAAGAAAATTTAAGATCAACGAAAAAGTAATTAACTGTGTTGCAGAACACCACGAAGATAGGCCTTTCAGCTCTATTGAGTCCGCGATTGTTGCGTTAGCAGATCACGTTAGTGGTGCTAGACCTGGGGCACGAACTGAGGATTACGAATCATATGTTAAGAGAATGAGAAATCTTGAAGAAGCTGCTACATCCTTTGATGGAGTTGATCACGCTTTCGCTCTTTCGGCAGGTAGAGAAGTTAGAGTTTATGTTAAACCTACACAAGTTGACGATTACTCAACTTCATTCCTTGCACGTGAGATTGCAAAAAAGATCGAACTCGAGCAAAACTACCCTGGCGTAGTAAAGATTATTGTTATTAGAGAAACTAGACAACTAGCAACTGCAAAATAATTTCAACATCTAAAAATTATTCATCGGAACTTTCTTAATTAATTTAAGAAAGTTCCTTGATATATTAGCTAAATTTCATAATATAATACTTAGTATGTTGATAACCAACTTAATTTACTTCTTACTAGTAATTTTAGGAATCTATCTTTTATCCCATGTTCTAAATTCAATCTTTAAATCTATATCAATCATATTGATTATATTGATTTTGATTGTATTATTGAAATCAATGAATGAACCTGTGGTTATTTTGAATAAACTTAAAGTTTCGAATTTGAAAATGGAGATACTTAAATGAAATTATTATTTATAGGAGATATTGTTTCTAATCCTGGTCTATCAGTGGTAAAAAAATTTTTACCAATTATAAAAAAAGAATATGAACCAGATTTTGTAATCGCCAACGCTGAAAATGCAGAAGGAGGAAGAGGGGTTTCTTTTGAAACTTTAAATATATTACAAGCTTCTGGTTGCGATTTTTTTACCAGCGGTGACCATGTTTTTTGGCAAAAAAATTCAGAGGACCTGTTGGATAAATTCCCAATTATTAGACCTGCAAATTATCCAGTTGAAACACCAGGGTTTGGTTATAAGATAGTTGATACTGCAAACGATAAAAGAATTTTAATTATTAACGCTATGGGAAGGACTTTTCTTAACGAAAGATTAGACGATCCATTTAGAAAAATAGATGAGATTTTAGAAATTACTTCATCTCAAAAAATTGATTTAAGGGTTGTTGATTTTCATGCCGAAGCAACAAGTGAAAAGCTTGCTATGGGTTTTTATCTTGATGGCAGAGTGGATATTGTAGTTGGAACACATACTCATATTCCCACATGCGACCAAATGCAACTTCCTAAAGGTACATTTTATGTATCAGACTTAGGTATGTGTGGAAACATTGACTCAGTGCTAGGGGTTAAAAAAGAAATCATTATTGACCTATTTTTGACAGCTAGAAACCAGAGATTCACCTGGGAGGAAGCCGGAAGAAAAGCATTTAGAAGTGTATTTGTGGATACAGTAAGCAACGTGATTAAGAGAATTGACTACGAAGATTGATTAGATTACTTATGATTATTTTTTTGAAAAATTTGAAAGGAGGTGTATTTAAATGAACAAACAAGATGTTGTAAACGCACTTGCTGAATCAACTGGTATGACTAAAGTTGACTCTACAAAAGCTTTAGATGCTTTCATAGAAGTTATTACTACTGCTTTAGTTAAAGGTGAAAAAGTAACTTTAACTGGTTTTGGAACTTTTGAATCAAGATCAGTTGCTGCTAGAATGGGAAGAAACATTAAAACTGGTTCTCCAATTAAAATTCCAGCTGGCAGAAGACCTGCATTCAAAGCAGGAAAAACTCTTAAAGATGCTGTTAAAGCATAATTAAGTCAATGCTAAATAAATGACGGAAGCTTTTATATAAAAAAGCTTCCGTCATTATGTTGTAAGGTCTGTTTATTTTTTTTGAAGGAAGAAGAAGAACTCGGAGCCTTTTCCAGTTCCGTCGCTTTTAGCTGAAATTTTACCACCCATACCTTCGACAAGTTGTTTTGTAATATAAAGTCCTAGGCCGGTTCCGGTTGATTCCGCCATTGTTTCGTATGAGTTTTCTAGTTTTCCGAATTTTTTAAATAGTTTTGGCATATCTTCTTTGGAAATACCTTTACCATCGTCAATTACAGAAATTTTAACAAAGTTATCATTGTGGGAAATTTTTACTTTGATTGTACCGTTCTTAGTGAACTTAATTGAATTACCGACAAGATTATAAATAACTTCTTTCAACCTCTTTTTGTCACCTAAAACGTTATTATCTGTTCCATCATGTTCGAAAACAATTTTAGTGCCGTTTTCTTTGACTTTAGCTTCAAAGTCAGAAAGTGTTTCTCCGACAAATTTTTCAATTTCCATTATTTCTAGTTTGAACTCAATCTTGCCTTGTTCGATTTTAGAAACACTTAACATATCGTTTATAAGGCTTAGCATTCTCTCTGACGAGTTAATGGC
>CAMDGN010000004.1 GCA_945897985.1 candidate division WWE3 bacterium
AGTAAGTTTAAAAAAATAGAAAGAAAATTATAAATTTAAAGGAGGTGAATAAATATGTGTTTAAATTGTGGATGTAAAATGTATGAAAATGATATGGGATCAACTGACACCATAACAACGGAAACTCTTGTTAAAGCTGCTAAGGCTATGAATCAAAATGCTGAAGTAACTTTAAAAAACATGCAGGAAGCTATTGAGGCAATCTCGGTGGAGGATCTTCAAAAAGAAATCGACAAAGAATAAATAAATGGTGTGTCCGGCAGGAGTCGAACCCGCGACCTCAACTTCCGCAAAGTTGCATTCTATCCAACTGAACTACGGACACATCTTAAAATTAAATAGCAAATTACTTTTCGTCAGTTAAATTTAAATAAGGTTTTAGTTTAAAAATTATTATTTCAAAAAAATCTTTGGGATGGAAATTCTTTTTATCTAAGTATTTATTTAACATCTCATCAATTTTAAATTTATTTGTATCATCAACGTAAACATAAACTCTACCAGGAATAGTATCTTTTGTGGTTATGATTATTAAATTTGGATTGTCTTCATAGAAAAAGAAATGATTAAACTCACCCCATCCAAAAAACATACCATCGTACTCAAAACCATTACTAAAAATTTTATATTCAATTTTTTTAGCCGGAGAATTTACAATTAGATTAAATAAAAATGCGAAACCAAGAATTAAGAATAGAAACATCCAGTCTCTAACAAGGATTAAAAATATTACAAATAAAATAACAAAAACCATTGCAGATCTAATAATTCTTTTTGGCATCTTATATGGAGCGATTGTTACATCCCAATTAAAGAGCTCTTCTTGAGGAACCTGCTTTACTCTCTTATCTTTATCTTCTGGAGTAACCTCTTCGTCATTTTTTACAACCTTGCTTGTAACATCATCGGTATACGGGGTTGTTAATTTTAGTAAATCTGTAAATTTTTTAATATCCATACCTATATTGTAATTTAATTTGGCGGAGAGTACAGGATTCGAACCTGTGGACGGGTATTCCCCGTCACGGATTAGCAATCCGCTGCATTGCCGCTCTGCCAACTCTCCAAATCAAATCAATTAATATGAATTATACGACAAATATAGCTGTTTTATCAACCTAAGTTGTAAATAGAGTCAGTGACTTCACATCCTTATAACCTGCCGTAGCCAAAGCTTGTTTGGCCTGCCTAAGTGTTTCTCCAGTGGTTCGTAAGTCATCAACTAGAACAATATTTTGAAACTTGTTGGCTAAAAATTTTCCCAATCTAGTGGTGCAGAAAATGTCCTCTAGTTCTAACTCTCTCTGCCTCTTTCCAAGCGAAAAGAGAGGTTTAGTGTCAGTTTTGCGTTTTAAAATTTCATGACTGCTTACACCTAATTTCTTGGCAAATTCAGTGGAAATTAGGTCAGCTTGATTGAATTTTCTCTCAAACATTTTAAGTGAACTAATAGGAATAGGGCAGAGAAGAGTGTTTGCTGTGAACGAAAAATCGAGAATGGGCCGTCTTATAAGATACTTTAGGATATAGAAATTATAGGGAGGATACTTTGACATAAGCAGAATCTTAGACGCAGTCTCGTTATATTTATAAAGAGCTATATCAAGCGAGAATCGTTCAGAAGTAGGAATTAAGCTATTGAAACACCTGTCACAAATAACATCGGTTTTTCTTCTACTACAGATATAGCAACTACTACTCAAAAATTTAGCAAAGTTATCCATAAGTTATCCTACACTTATCCACAATCGCTTAAACGTTGTTATTTCAATTTATAATAGACACATAACCTATATTATTTACTATATATTAACCTATATTATTTAGTACGGAATTTTGAGGGTTTAATGCAAAGAAAAGGGCTCCCTTGCGGGAGCCCTTTTCTTCATTGATGATTATATATGGTGGAGATGGCGAGAATCGAACTCGCGTGTTAAGTACCAATCAATAAACCAGTTTACAAGCTTTGAAAGTTAAGTTGTCTCGAAGTAGGAATAACTAACAATTCCTATTTACACTTCAAAGCTTTTTATTTTTCCCTTTTTCGGGAGTAAAAAATTAAATCAAAAGCAAATTTAATTTCGGCACCTTAATTTTATAAAGCCTTACTAAACCCTCTTAAGGTAAAAATTTAGAGACTTTTAGCCGTTATTAATTAAGCTAAAGCACCAACTAAAGCTGGTTCAAAAGAGTATTCTTCTGCATTTATGTTTTTGATATTTTTGAAAGGTATTATCAACCTTGCCTGCTAGCCTACCTTGATAAATAATCAAAGCCAAATACATCCCCTCTATAGAGCTATATTATACTGTTTTAATTGATAAAAATCAAAATTTAGACCCAAGTCCCAGCCTGCTTCTTCTCTCGCTCAAGCTCTCTTTTAAGCTGTCTTTCTTTGGTGACAACCTTTTTTTCAAACTCCTTTTTTCCTTTGACAACAGCTATCTCTAGTTTAAATAGACCATGCTCCATTCGTAGATTTAAAGGAATACAACTTTTTCCTTTTTGAGAAATCTCTGAAACAATGTTTGAGATTTCCTTCTTATTTAGAAGCAGTATTTTAGTTTTGGAAAGATCTTGGTCTTCAATTTTTTGAGAAATTTTGGAATACCTGCCTATGTAAAAATTAATTACTTGAAGCTTTTTATCAATAACGTTGACATAGGAACCTTCAAGTCTCCCTTTTCCCTCCCTCAATGCTTTCGCCTCATAACCTAAAAGTTTTATTCCGCAGGTGTATTTATCAAGAATCTGATACTCAAAATAGGCTTTTTTGTTTGTCAAAATAATCATAAATCCAATTCTACTAATTTAGAGTTAGAAATAAAGATTATCTTTTTGTCTTTTAGAATTACAAAATCAGTAATTTTTTCATTAAATGAAGGGTCAGAATAAATGTTCTTTAAGTCCCCCTCTTTTGAGTATTGGAAAATTTTATTCTCAGAAACAAAATAATTGTTGGAAAGATTTGAATCTATAAACATTTTGTTAAAAGTATATTTTGAATTATTAAATTTAAGATCTTGTAGAATTCCTTTAGTAAATTTCAATAAATTTGAATCTTTATCCAAGACATAAATATCGTAATCAATTGCTAAGTCTCTGGCATCCTTAATCTTGTCACTTTCAGCCCAAAGCTCCCTTGCTGGCGTATCTGAATTAGAGTCAACTCTAGTAATTTTGTTATCCTTTAATTCATAAATAAACCCCATGTAAACTCTAGGAATTCCAATCTCACCTAATTTAATTTCAGCATCATTTTTATTCATATCGGGTGCAAAATAATAAACAGTTGAATTATTGATTACAGTAAGTGATTTGGTAAATCTGTCTATATGAATTGGTTTATCAATTTTAGTTTCATAGGAATCAAACTTCAATTCAGAAACTTTTGATGAGTACACCTTTGAAGTATCTTGATCCAAAATATAATAGTTATCATTAAAAATAATAAATGAATTTAATTTAATTCTTGGGTTTACTTCTTTGAAATCATATAGAACTTTATAGGTAACCTCTTTTACATTATTAACTTGGTTATACTTTGATTTTAATTTAGTTAACAATTCTTCTTTAGAATTAACATTTGAATCATTAACTTTTTGAATTTGAGTTAATAATTTTTCGCTAAAAGAACTTGGTTCTTCCCCGGTAGTTTGAATCAAAAAATTTGTTTCGGAAATAAGACCATTAAAATACTCAAGATTTTTTCTTTCTTGATAGCCTTGATAATATCTATATCCAAAAAATGAAAAGGAAATAAGAGACACCAGTAAAATGAAGTTGATATTTTTAGAAATAAATTTTGAAGTTTGTTTGGCGTATTTTTTTGACCTGGTTCCTACAACGGTTTTTACATTTTGTGTGGCACCTTTGAAAAACATGAATATTAAGGAACTGCTTGTTGGTTCTAAATCCTCTTCATCAAATTTTAGATTTCTGGATAGAAGATCTTGATTAATAAATTTCTCATAAAATTTTTCAGTTGAAAAAATCAAAACATCGCTGTGTTTTACATTTCCTTGAGTACTTCCAAAATAACCTTCGGATGCAAATTCTAAATCATTAATCGCACCGTCACGAACCAAAGTTGCATAGGTTTTTCCATATCTCACAATTGAAAGTTTATTTTCAAAAAATATTCCACAAATTAAATTTAGATCTAATTTATTTTTTTCAGAAGCTTTTAAGATTTTGATTAGTTTATGTTTAATACTTAAAATTGCTTCCTCAGCAACTTGATTATTTGATTGAAACTCCTTTTTAAAAAAGTAGTCATGAAATACATCTTTAATAAGTTGTGATACTAACCTACTTTCAAAAATCTCTTCAGAGTTTAATTCATAAACAATTAAAATTTGAGGCAGATCAACATCCTCTTCGTGAAAATTTAAAACCTCCACTCCTGAAAATCTATTTAATTTTTCTGGTAATTTTGGCGAAAAAATTTGAGTTCGAAAATCGAGTAGGTGTTTCATATTATTAGTTATATTTTAGCAATTTAATTGAAAAAGAATTGTAGTAAAAAACTTCCTGAGATGAAAACCAGGATTGCGATTAAGATTAAAAATAACGGATAAGCTTTTGATTTATAATTATCTTGTAAATCAACTAAGTTTCTTAAAACTAAAAGAGTAAAAATTAAGCTAAATAAAGCAATAATAATTTTCACTATTCTAAAAACATTTTCGATTGTAATTAAATTTATGAAATCCATATTATTTATGATGTGCTCCTCTAGTTAAATCTGAAATTACGTCTTGAATTTCGTTTGAATTATAAATATATTCAAAATCAATATTTGGATTATCTCCTGAAGTTAAAATATTTAAAGTTGCAAGGCCAAATAAGAAAGAAAGAAAACCTTCATTCTTAATATTAACGCTTTGAATATTTTTAATTTGACACTCGGTTATGCTTTTAATTCCCAATTCACTAAACTCAAAATCAAGTAACCTTTGGTCAGAAATTATATTTACAGAATAAAACCAGTTGAAGTATCTATTAAGACCATAAGCTAGAGCCATGATTGTAAGTGAAATTCTAGAAAAATCTAAAACCGAAGCTAAGTCTTTATTTGTCACAAAGCTAGGAATATAATCTCCCAAAAAGATTAATAGCCCTATTACTAATGTAAATAATATCAACCAAGGAAGCTCTAAAACAAAACCTCTTCGAAGTATTTTAAGAACTTTTTCATCTGGATTTTGAGTACAGAAAAGTTGCGGCTCGACTCTTTGATCGTTAATCATATTGGATAGATTATAGCCTAGAATTTTAACTGAAACATTACTTTTTAACTTCAATATCAAAAAGTCTTGATTTGAATGAAATATAACCAGGAGCTCTTAAATTTGCGACTGTTTTAAAAACGCCTCCTTCAATTGAAACCGAGCCTCTATTGGTTTGAAGTTTTACAAGTGAAGTCTGTCCATTACTTCCAATATCAACTGAAACATCGCTAACTGAGCTATAACTCTCACCAAGCTCTTCCGCTCGATCCTTCATGGCTGCTGTTGAATAAGGATTTCCACCAAAGCAGTTATTAACTGAAGGAGAAATTCTATCTTTATCACTTGAATTTCCTTTTCTCCAAACTACCCATGCGTTAAGAATGTCAGCCATCTCTTTTTCGGAAAGCCATGGGGTCGATCTTCCGCAAGTGCTAGAAGTTGTGGAGTAACTCTGGGTATACCAAGCCTTATAAAACCACGGCGATCCCGCAACTTTTTCGTAAGCAGCTCCAGGCCAAGATCCGCTTTTTGTATCCCACCCAGTACCATTAACATAGCCGCCAGTAGTTGAAGAAAATTGAGATGTTACTGGATTATTTAAAATCTCATCTTTGGTCTCGTCAACAGCTTGCTTCCATTTACTTGGAACATTTTTAGCTTTTGAAGCGTTATAAACCTGACAAGCCTCGGTAATACAAATAGGTTTAGATGATTTATAAGCATAAGTTCTAGCAGCAATAGCTTGAGCTTTTAGAGCTTCTAATGGCCAATCACTAGGCATTTCGGCAATTCCATATAAGTAATATTGAAAATCTAAGGTTCCTACACCTTTAACTGAGATTGTTTTGGGGAAATCTTCTTTTTCTACAACATCGACTTTGTAATAGTACTTAAGAATATCTTTGTATTTCTGTCCAGAGTTGGCTCTACCCAAAGCCCCATACTGACTCATTCCATTATAGTGAGTGAAAGCTCCATAAGACATTAAAGCAAAAGCCGGAGTATAAGGAGGGGTTGGGAGTGAATAACTTGGAGGAGCGTAATCACCAATTGAACCAGACACATCGTCACCATTTTTTTCTCTTAAGATTGATTGTTGTTTATCAGATAAAGCCTGAATTGAAGCACTAATATCTTTTAACTCATCTTCGACATCCGATTGCTTATCTTTCAAATTGGACAGGGTTCCAGAAAGATTGCTCTTCTGGGAATTTAACTTGGTCTTCGCTGCAAGAAATTTTTGAAAGCTAGCCTCAAGATCTTTTTTTGCCTTCTCAGCTTCATTTTTGTTATTCTCATAATCAACAATTTCTTTGGATAAAATTTTAATCGTATCCACAATCAATGAATTTATTTTTTCTTGAGCAGTTAGCTCAACAGAAATTTGTGAGAACGAAGCTTCATCTGCTCCTATTAAAAACTCCAAGTCATTAGATGTTTTTGAATAATAATAAGATTTAATAATTGAATCTCTTAATGAAAATTTTTGATTTAAAATATCCCTTCTATCATTTAAATTCTTTTCAATTTTTGTAATTTCAGTAGATATTTTATTCAAAGTGGTTTCAATTTGATTAATTTGAGAAACAGTAGTTGAGAGTTGTGAAGACAAATTATTTATTTGAGAATTAACAGCATCTTTTTGAGAAAGAATTTCTTCTAACTGGTCTGTGAATTCATTTTTTGATTTAGTTAAACTTTCTTTCTTTTTTTCATAGCAAGACAGCTTTTCATCTAGATTTGAAATTGATTCGCAGGCGTCTTTTGCTGAAACAAAGTCTAGAAAATAAGCTGAGAAAATAAAAACATTAACAAGTATCAAAAAATATCTTAGTATATAAGAGTTAGAGAATAACTTGCCCATGAAAAAATTATATCAATATAACAAAATTTTAATTGTTTTCATTTTCTTTCTTTTACCATTTAAAGTAAATGCGATAATTGAGGATGTACCAGGATCAACATGTAAGTTTGCCACACCTGGAGAAAAAGTAACTCTAAGTTCTCTAGAAATAGTTTATACAGGTGGAACCTATATAGACTACTTTGTCCCGGTGGGAACTAGATCTAGAGTTTATAATTTAGTATGTGTTGAAGCTCCAAAGTACGATATATCCGGACGTACCCTAGTATTAGCAACAGGAAAAATTTACTACCCAATTAAAGATGCTGGCTCTCGTTCACAATTTAGGTGTTATGAGGGCGACTGCCGCTCCCCTAGTGCTACTAGTTATACTTCACTAGATGCTTGTATGAGCAGTATTACTCAAAAATACTACTCCGTCACCAATAATGATTTCTACGCAACACAAGCAGCTTGTGTTGATTCAGAATCTACTTCAGGCACAGGAGGAACATTAGAGTCCGGGGGTTGTTATTATGCCTCACCATATTCAGGTAGACAGACAAGTCTTGTAGCAAAAAATAGTATTTTGGGTTCAGACCCAGATATTAGATGCTCATGTGCCACTAATGCAAACGCAAGGGTAGCGTGGGATGTCTTTATTGAAGGTCCCGATGGTTCAATAATTAGAAGTTACTACGTAGGACCAGGTTCTCCGGGAGTACCTGGATATGATGCAACTGCCTTTAATGCAGCAAAAAACAGATGCTTTGATGAAAACACTAACAGATTTTATAGCCCAACAACCAGTAGTTGTTATAGCTCACTAGACGCCTGTAAAACAGCTACAGCTACTGCAACAGATTTGGAATGTACTGAAACACAGAAAAACAACTTATTTTTAAAACTACCACCAACTAAAATAGAGTATACTGCTACTCAAGAAGGGGATAAAAGAACCCAATTTTTAAGATGCGTCGCGAGATCTAGAACCAACACCGATAAGATGTGTATAAATGAAGTTTTTGGTTCCGGATTAACCAGCACTACTTACGATAATTCTAATTTCTATAGATGCCGTTGTCAGCCAAACACATCTGGAATTCTTTGCACAATTAGAGGTCTTGGTAGTTATCCTTGCACGGAAATATGCTCTCTTACACCTTCAGGTTTTAGTACAACAACACGTACTCAAGAGGTAGTGATTAGCTCCCCACTTATATTCATTAAAGTCTTAAGCAATTTCCTTTTCTATGCTGCAATTGTTCTTTTTATAATAAATTTCCTAATAGCTGGTCTTGCTTATGTAAAATCAAAGGGAGATCCTACTGCTTTAAAAGCCGCCCAGGCTAGAATCACAAACTCAATCGGAGGATTTGTCTTCATCTTGCTAGTTGGAGCTCTTCTTAACTACCTAGTCGCAAGACTCACAGCTGCCGGGTTCTAAGCTTAAAGATTGAAATAATACGCAACCTATAATATACTTACCACCTATTATGGTATATACAAAGGTAATCAAAAAAGGCATAGTTTCAATAACTTTCTTCCTTATATTAATATTAAACTTAACCAACCCGGCTTTAGCAGATGAGTCTAAGAATAGTTGTAAAAATATAAATGGAAAATTCTATATTGTTACAGAATACGCACAAAAATGTGGGGTATTAGACTTTGGTTGTCCCTTTATAAACCAAGTCCAATCCTACGATAACGTTCTAAGCTGTAGTAATGCAGCTATCGAAAAGTACGGATGTATTCCAGCTTTAGAAGATAGAGTTTTTTACGGAACCGGAAACACTAGAATAAATTTTAATACTAATACAGTTTCACTCGCAGACGCAAAATCATGTCTAACTAATCTGGCTCAAAGTAGTTTAAATAGAAATAATAATGCTCTTGGGACAAACAGCTATTGCTCTACAGAAACTAAATTTTTCCAATGCAAATGTTCAACTAACCTTCTTGGAACTGTCGGGGTGTTAGGAGATTTTGTTGCTTGGAGTACTGGAAATAAAACATATAACTGTTATCTAAACCCAGTATCAGGACCTCAACTCATAAAACTACAAGAAGTAATTCCTCAATCACCTCTAGCCTTCATTAAAACCATGGCTGATATATTCCTATATTTTGCAGTTTTTCTTTTTGTAATTAATTTCTTAAGGATTGGGACGCTATATATCAGATCTCAAGGAAGCCCCGACGATCTAAAAAAAGCTAGAGCGCTATTATTTAATAATATTTCAGGTATGGTATTCTTATTATTAGTATCAGGTCTAATAATTTTTACCAATAATGAATTCAGTTTATAACATTTTAATAAGACAAGTTTCCGCAGCTACAGCCTCTGCTACACCTCCATCATATGACGGTTCTGCAGAAAGAAGCTGGGGACAAGATGTTTTAAAATTCGGTTCTAGGACTGGACCTGGTACTGGTTCAACCATTGGATCCGTTTTAGTTGCAACTATAAATTGGACTTTAGGAGTTGCAGTAGTTGTAGTTGCAATATTCTTAGTAAATGGGGCAATTCAGTATATTACCTCAGCTGGAAATAAAGATAAAGCAAAAGAAGCCACAACTACAATCAAAAATGCACTTATAGCTTTAATTGGCATTTTAATTTTAGGCAGTCTTCTCACTTATTTAAATTCAATTATTCAGTAAATACTTGAAATTTAAGTTGAGTAGTTAGATAATATTTATAGTAATTTATTTAGAAGGGATTTAGTTTATGTTTCAAGTTTTTGCACAAGTAATACCATCCACAGGAACAACAAAAGTAGGTGCAAATGAATGCGGAGCTTTCGCTTTCCGATGTTCTGCGGTTGTTGGCAACGACGGTTACCTTACTGCTATTTTAGAGACAGTGTTGTTTCTCGGATGGATTATTGCTGCTATATTCTTAGCAGTTGGAGCTATTCAGTATATAACTTCCGCGGGAGACAAAGTTAAAGCTACTGAAGCTAAAGGCACTCTTACTAACGCTTTAATTGGAATAGTTATCTTGCTTGTAATTGGTTCAATTCTCACAATAGTCTCAAACGTGTTTGGAGGACCTTCTGCAATTGTATTACCAGGAGCACCAACAGTTACTACTACTTAATTTAAATGAAAAACTGCGATTTAGCTAAAATTAAATCAATGTTACCGCTAACAAGCCTGCTTTTAACAGCAGGCTTGTTTTCAAAAAAAGCACTAGCTGCCTGCCCTTCTGGAAGATTAATCACAGATATAAAAGATGCATCTTTCCCCACCTTAGTTGATTGCGCGGTCCCTTCCGCTGCTAGAACAGCAGCCATTTCTCCATATGGGATTATAGTTTTAATTATCAATTTTATCTCAGGAATTGCTATAGCCCTCTCTGTTTTAGGAATCGTATTAGGCCTACTTTGGATTGCCACAAGCGCTGGTGACAAAACAAAGTATCAAAACGCCACTAGCACTCTTAAAAATTCTGTAATTGCTCTTGTAGTCACAATTCTAGCCAATAGGATTCTAACTTTACTCTTAACCCAATTCGGATTTTAATCCCAATCAAAACTGGTATAATTTATTTATGTTTACAGTTCTCGCAGCAGCACCAACAATCACAGTCAAATGGGGAGACTTACTCAATACAACAGTTGGAATATTATTCAGTTTAGTAATTGGATTTTTTATTCTTGAATTTATAATTGGGGCATTGACTCTAGCTACAGATTACAGTAATCCAAAAGCGTTGGAGACAGCAAAGAGTACTTTTACTTCAGCTATAAAGGGTTTGGTTATTTCATTGGGAGCTATAATTGTTATGAACTCACTCCTAAAAGCTCTTGACCTTCCAGGAATCTCAAACCCAGTAACAAATTTAGCAACTCAATTGACTAATCTGGAAAAGTGTATTAGAAATTATTCTTCTTGCAAACCTTAAATTACTCAGTTATAACTGGGCCATCATTCAAATTCTCAAGGTAGCTTTCAGTATAAGTAGTATTGTTAAAAACTATTGAGTAAACAAGTTCATCGTTTAAGAGAATCAAAAAAGAGTTTGAATTATTATTTAACTGCATCTTATTTGCAAATCTAACCTTAATTGTTCGTTCATCAAAGTACTCAACTTTAATATCATCCTTTGGTTTAATTTCAAAAACTAACTGCTCAAAAGCTTCTCTATCGAGATTGGTGCTTAATTTTATAATTAAAGTGTCATCAATTATAAGCCTTTCCCTAAAGCCAGAATTAAAACTATAACTTGCAACATTTAATTTAAAAGTTGAAGGGTTTCTTAACTTAATTGCACTACTAAGCGAGGGCCCTTTACTTCCAGGAATAAAATTTTGGTATACAAAAAAAATGGATCCAACTGTTAAAACTATTAATATAACTTTAGAAAAATTATCTAATTTTTTAAGAAACTTGAAAGTATTATCTATTTTGGTTTTCATATAAGTTACCTTTCTTTTATAAACTAATGAATTAATAATAAGCTACCGTGCATCTGCATAATTATTAGCTGGAATATCACATCTTGAAGGACAGGTATATGAACCTGAAGTATTTTTAAATTGATACATTCTACAAAGGTACATAGGATACTTTTGATTTTCTATATACCCTGATGATTTTCCAGTAACCTTAACTTTACCTGGAGCACAACCGGCAGTACTAACATTATATGCTAGTTTTTTTAATACATTATTAGCTGAGATGGTGATTAGCTGGGTATCTGTTAGTTTTAAAACTAACTCAGTGTGACCGTTTGTGATTGGCTTGACCACCCCGTCATTCAGAAGTGTTTTATATCCACCAGGCTCTCTTGTATCGTTGCATGTATTAATTCTAAAAATAATTGGGTTTCCGGATTGGAAATTTGCTTTATCAACACAAAGACTATTGTATTGGCTCAAATTAGCGGAATCTGAAGCACTATTTGGAATTGCTAAGTCACTCATCTCATACAATGTAGGTTTTGATTTCATATAGTTATCCAATCCCATTACCAGTCTATTATCTGAAGTAAGTATCGAAGGGTCGTCGTCCTTAAGAGCCTCCATAACTAAATTTGTACACCAAAACTGCTGGCTGTTTGCAACAACCTCATTACCCTTTGCGTTTATTGTAGTTTTATACATATCAGGGTAGTTGTAATTACAGTTTAAACTTCCGTCAGTACCTGGCATCAAACCTCCTAAAATTCTTCTCGCGTTACACATAATTTTACAATTATTAGAATTATCAGTTCCTTCAAAATCAGAGATTTTAAGATTATTCCAGTTAGATCTTAATGGGGTATACATCGCTGATGTTTGTGTAGATACACAAACATTCCCTGAAGTAGTTATTGATCCTCCTCTTGCAATAACATTAGGGTTAATACTTTGATATGTTGCAAAAGTTACATCCGAGAAACTTCCTGGAAGATATGGTGTTGAGGAATTACTTGAAAAAGCTCCTAAAATGACCTGAATAACTCCTAAAATTGCTATTACATATAGACCCACAAATAGTAAACATGACGTTAGAATAACTTTCTTAATATCATCAAAAAAAGTTCCACCCTTTTTTTTACCTCCAACCACCCATCTAAAAAAATTCCCAATTCCAGAAAAAGCTCTTTTAATTAAAACAGAGGATCCTCCAAATTTATTAAATAATTTCTTTATTGAGTCTCCAAGAGGTCCTGAAAATTTCTTTAAACCTAATTTAGCTAATTGCTCAAGATATCTAACATTCTTACCAAACTTCAGTTTTAAACCAGCTCTAAACTTCTTGTATAGGTAAGAATCAAAGAAACTTTTAACAGTTAAATCCATTCCAAATCTTTTTTTCACAAAAGATTTAAAACCATTACTTAAAAAATTTTTAATCTGTGTTTTCGGGTCCTTGTAAAAATTTAAAACGCTTTGAAGGTCTCCTTCACTTACCTTTTTTCCGTTTATAGTTATACTAGTAAAAGCTTTAAAAATTAAAGCCTTACCTGTGGCTTTCGCATCAAAATTCTTAAAAGTTGCGAACTGAAATTTATCTTTAAGCCTTTGCTTTATTTCACTAAATGCGTATCCAGGGTCATAGGCCAATTGAGCTGCATAAATGTATTGATTTAATAAATTCCTTTTAAAAGCGTTTTCGTTGTTTTGAAAGTTTAATCCTCTGGAAGTTAATCCAATTGAATTTGTTGCACCGCCTAAATCGATATTCTCGTCATTAGCATCTTTGATAAATTTAGCAAAAGTTGAAGTTCCTAGAAGTCCAGGTTTAACAAAACTCTCTAAGTATCTAGAATCATTACTTCTAAGAGCATTAAAAAATCTTTCCTTCTCAGCTTCAGACCCAAAAGACATTACTCCAGAATTGATTGATTTCTCGATATTTGATTTTAATAGATTTAACTTAGAAAGAGCGTTAGTATTAAGTTTAGCAGAATATCTAATTGCGCTAGAGGCATTTAAGATATCATTAGCTAATTTATTTTTTTCCAAAAGTTGAGAAACTGTTGTTCCTTTTGAAGTCTTTGCACTAGGAGATGTTGCGGCGAGAACGGCTAAATCACTAATATTAGCTTGAAGATGGGTTAGCTGTACACCTCTTATATATTTGTATGGGCTTCCATCAAGTTTTTTTCCACTTGTTGCCATTCCTTGAGTGAACTGATTTTTAAAGCCATCCCCGCTAGTGAAAACTTTTCCAGAAGAGTCAACTGAAATTTTGGTATGAACCGCTGCCATTTCAGCCATTAATCCTGCTGAGTTAGCTCGATTTTTTTTCTGAACATATTTAGAAAAAGTAGTAACATCTCCAGCAACAATTGCAGAATGTAAAGTCGCTCTATCTCTAGAGTTTGTAACCTTCAATGTGCCATTTTTTATACCTTCTTCTATTTTAGAGCTAATTAAATTTTCTTTATGATCTTGAAAATTTAAAGTGCTGGTATCAAAGTTCGAATCGTAAAGATGATCGCTGATTGAAGTTTCAATTTGATAAGTTCTTCTGTTAGCATCGGTTTGAGTAATTTTTCCATTATTAAAATCAGCTGCAATGGAGTCTATTTCTGACTTATAATTACTCTTATTAGAATCACTATCTACAACATCTTCAGCAACTCTAACCTCAGGAAAAAATAAACCGACGAAATTTTCCCTATATTTTTTATAATCCTTGCCTCTAGGATCCAAAACTTGAAAATAATTCTCTTTGTAATTATTTGTAATTTTTTGATGAACTTCTCTTTTGATATTTTCAGTTTCAATATCAATTTCTCTTTTAATATACTGTCTTAAAAAAGACCTTATTATAGTTTCCCTTTCAGTGGGAGATGCTGTTGCAAAGGAACTAGTAAATGAAGGATCGAATTGGTAAGAAGCTGAAATTGTTGCGTAGACATTATCAGCTATAATTTGGGCTTTTTCTACGGGAAGATTGTATGAGGCAACCTCTCTTTGAATTGCCTGCTCGATATAATCAGGTAATTTAGAATATAAATTTGGGAACCATCCAACTGTTAGGTGCTCTTTATCCATAACTCTATTTTACTTTATAATATGAGATTTGAAATAAAATGGTATTAAAAAAAATTTGTTGTTGTAAAATATAAATATGATTAAAAATCTGAAATTTTATTTATTTATGGTATTTATTCTAGGGCTGTCATCAGCAGGGCTTGCAGTTACACCAGTTTCAAACTATTACGAAAACACAGTTGCTACAAATGTTTGTGAAGGTGACTCAAATATTATTAAAGCAGGATGCTCTGTTGCTGTAGGACAAGTTGTTAGAGTAACTCCAGGAATTTTAACCGGGGTTACTATAGATAAAATGGGGTCTTGTTTTGAAAAATACAAAACAACAAATCTCGGAACCGCTAGCGCAATTATCGATCTAAACGACCCATGTAATCAAATTGCAATGTTTAACCCAGAAATGAAAAAAGAAAACTATGCCTACATCCAACCAAATGATGAAGAAATAACAAAACAAAGTAGGGGTGGTTTCACAGCTTTCACAACTCAGATGGAAATTTTTGGTAAGAATGCAACATCAGGAAAAATGCTGATGGATAGAGAATATTATGCTGCAAAAACTTTCAAAGAGGTGCCAATCTTGGGAACAGCTCTTGCAGCAACTACACCATCAACTGGTGTGGATAGAATTAAAGACTTTATTTATAACGTTTGGCAATTATCCAGAAACATAGCTTACCTAGTACTGCTGTTAACAGCCCTTGGTCTTGGAATCTATATTATGGGAGGATTCACAGATAAAGATGGAAAAATTAAATTAACAGTTGAAAGAGCAATACCTAGAGTAGTTATTGCTGTTGTATTAATATCAAGTTCCTACTGGATTGGAGAACTTGTACTTACATCCTTACTTGGTCAAGGATTAATCCAAGGTTTTGCGGCATTCCTTTCCCAAGCCATATTCACATCATCAGCTATTTCTACAAATCCTTTAGAGTCTCAGTTCTGGTTAGGGTTCCCTGCTTCGATTATAGTTATGGCAGTTGTTTCAGTACTTCTGGGTACGATCAGTTCAGGCGGTTCATTAATTGTAGTCATTGTATTTGCAATTGCTGCAGCTGTATGGAGAATATTTGTCGTCAACTTCTTAATCCTAAAAAATATTTTTGATTTAATGGTCTATATAATTTACTCACCATTCATAATTGTTGGAGGTGTATCCCCATCAGATAATAATGGAGAAGCTTTTAGAAATTACGGAGCTAAGATGCTCAAGTTTATCACTGTTGGATTTATGTTGAATCTTATAAACTACGGATCTAAAGCACTACTTGCTTACTCAGTTCTACAAGATACAGTCGGTGATGATGCAAAGATCTTTGGGGGTTTTGGATCACTTTATGGAAACGGAGGCCTTTCTTATGCGATTGTTTATATTATTGGACTGGTCGCTTACATATATATTCTGTACCTTGCGGATAAGGTAGAAGAAACTGCTGAAAAATTTGTTAAAAACTTAACCGGTATAGGTAAGTAACACACAAAAAGTGATTAAACTAGATATTTAATCCTAAATTAATTTAAATAAGTTAGAATAAATGTATGAACGAAGCCCAGATTTCAAAGCAACATCCTATTCCCCAAAACTTTATGGATGTCGAATTTAAAATCGTAGGAGATTTCACTGTTAGACAGTTCACATATCTCTGCGCTACAGGTTTCCCAATGTATTTATTGTTCCAGTCCCCAATCCAAGGCTTCATTAAGTCTGTTCTTCTAATAGTGCTAGGACTTTTAGGTTTTCTGCTAGTTTTTGTACCAATTGACGACCGGGGAATGGATGTTTGGATTGTTAATTTTTTTAGAGCAATATACGCAAATAACAGAAGAGTTTGGAGAAAAACCCCTTTTGTACCTAAATCACTATCAATGGATGCAATCAAACTTGTTCAAGGTGAGATGATTACACTAGCTCCCACTGCTTCTAGAAGAAAGTTAGAAAATTACCTTAAAGGAATTAAATCAGAAGAGGTTGATGAATTTGACTTTAACTTTAGTCAATTTAAATACTCATTTATTGAACCAACTATTACAACTGAAACTTCTATTCAATCCTCTGCCTATGAGGCAGAACCTTCGTTCACCTCGACAATCATTTCAACACCACAGGTTCCAGATGAAAACCAGGTAATCAAAGAAGAATTAAAAGAAGAAATAAAAGTTACAGAACCAGCAGCTGTTCAAGAAGTTGTTCTCAGAGCTCCTATACTAACCCCAAGTATCCCTGCCCCAAAAACAGCGACACCAGTTTTCCAAATACCAAAGAGAATTATCCCTGACTTTAAAAAAATTATTCCAACTAGAATTCAAGAAATTGTTAAACCAAAAGCTATAGTATCTATTGATGTACATGAAAATTTTAGAACTTCAGAAGCAGGAATACCTGGAAGAAAATTTGTTAGCTTCTCAAAACCAGAACAAGAATTAATCCTACCCGTTAGAGGAGAAAGGATAATAAATATTGTAGGAAACAACCAATCACAACAATCAAGAAAAGATATTAGTTCTATTACCAGAGAGTTACGAACTTTAGTTAGAGAAATTAAAACTGAAATACCTTCTCAAGAAGAAGAAAGTTTCTCTAATCAGTCAACTACTTCAAATACAGAAGTATCGCCAAATTTTATCACCGGAATTGTTTTTGATTCCGAAAATAATTCTCTTTCAAACGCAACACTAGCTTTACTAGACGAAAATAATAATGAATTAAAATATTCGCGAACTGATAATTCAGGTAGATTTATTTTCAAAGGAACTGATACTGGAAAATGTAAAATTAAAATTTTAAACCAAGAAATTTTTGGCCTTAATTTTGATATAATAAATTTAAATATTGAGAGATACCCCTATCCTCTTATTCAAATTATTGGAAAAAAATAAATGGCAACAAATAACTACGCAACAACTCAAGACTTTCTAGATATTTTAGAAGTTAAAAACGATATGGTTATTTTGAAAAATGGAAAAGTTTCAGCTGTATTACAACTCAATTCTATTAACTTTGAATTACTTTCAGCCAGAGAACAAGATTCAGTTATCTCTGCATTTGCCGGAATTCTAAACTCACTCAACTTCCCACTCCAAGTTGTAGTTAAATCTAGGGCTATGAACATTGAAAAATATATTAATAAATTACAAAAAATAGAAACTAAAATCACTGACCCATTACTTAAAAAACAAGCTGTAGCTTATCGAAACTTTGTTTCCAATACAATTGTTGTAAATAAAGTCCTTGATAAGAAATTTTACTTGGTAGTTCCTTCAGGATATTCAGAATACGAAAATCTTGGATCAGGTCCTTTTGAATTCTTCTCAAGACTATTAGGAAATCAAAATAAAAGAGCAACTTATGTTGATATTGATGGAGCTATTCAAAGAGCAAGAGCGGATTTAACTCCAAAAATTGATACACTAGTTAGAGAATTTGAAAAAATCCATATCAATTGTAGAAAACTTGGAACTGAAGAACTGATAAAACTTTATTACGAGTGCTTTAAAGAAGGTGTTGAGAAATCAAGATTAAGTACCAATTTCGAAGACTATAAAACACCAATAGTGCAACCAGCAACTTTATGAATTTACTAGACAACTTGATGGGGAAAAAAGAAGAACCAAAGGTAGTTTCTGCCTCAGAGCAGGCTGCTTTAGATTTAGCAAAAGGAATGATTGATATCCAAGACGCAATAGCTCCAGGAGCTATTGAAGTGGATTTCTCATACATCATTGTTGACGGTTGGTATTACAGAACTTTATTTATCTCGGGATACCCTAGATTTGTAGGAGCTAACTGGCTTTCATCAATAATTAACTTCGAACATTCTCTTGATATCTCAATGTTCTACTACCCTATCAAATCAAAAGATATATTAGATGACCTTAGGAAAAAAATTACAGAACTGGAAACACAAAGATCAATCGACAAAGAAGCAGGTAAAATTCCAGATGCTGCTGTCGAAGCTGCACTTTCTGACGCCCAAAGTCTACAAGACCAACTTGTTAAAGGCGTTGAAAAATTCTTCCAACTTTCATTTTACTTGACTATCCCGGCTCAATCTTTGGAAGAATTAAACTATGTGACAGCTGACTTAATGCAAAGTTTAGCTACGCTACTTCTAATACCTAAAGTTGCTTCATTGCAAATGGAGGATGCTTTTGCTTCATGTATTCCACAAGGTCTAGATAAATTAATGATTACTAGAAACATGGATACTACAAGTATTGCTACTACATTCCCATTTACCTCATCAATGCTTTCATCAGAAGATGGAATTATGTACGGAATCAATAAACTAAATAACTCCTTAGTTATTTTTGATAGATTCTCAATGCCAAATTCAAACTCAGTAGTGTTTGCAACATCAGGTTCTGGTAAATCATACATGGTAAAACTTGAGGCATTAAGATACCTTGTCCAAGGTGTGGAGGTTATGATTATTGACCCTGAATCAGAGTATAAAGCTCTCTGTGACGTAGTTGGAGGTAACTTCATATCATTCTCATCCAAGTCACCTAATAAATTAAATCCATTTGATTTATCTCTAAGTATTGAAGAAAATGAAGATGTTTTAGATTCAAAAATCACAATTCTTCACGCCATGATTAAACTTATGGTCGGAGAACTATCACCTACAGAAGAAGCTGTTTTAGATAGAGCTCTAACTGAAACATACCGAATTAAAGGAATCACAAAGGACCCTGAAACTCAAGTCAGAAATGAACCCCCTCTTATGGAAGATCTATATAAAATCCTGCAGGGATCAAACGAGCCTGAAGCAAAACTTCTAACAGACAAATTAGAGAGATATGTAAAAGGATCCCTAGGAGGAATCTTCAATGCGCAATCTAATGTCAGAATCGACTCTAAGATGACTGTATTCTCAGTTCAAAACCTAGAGGATGTTCTAAAACCGCTGGCCTTCTTCTTAATTCTTGATTTTATTTGGACTAAGGTTAAAAAAGATTTAAAAAAGAGAATTTTAATTGTGGAAGAGGCTTGGTACTTAATGCAAAGGGAAGACTCTGCTAAATTCCTATATGGTCTTGTTAAAAGAGCTAGAAAATACTTTTTAGGAGTAACTTGTATCACCCAAGACGTAGATGACTTCTTAAGAACACCTCAAGGCCTTGCAGTTATAACAAACTCAGCAATTGTTATTTTATTTAAACAAGTTGACGCTTCAATTGATAATGTAGGGAAAGTATTTAACCTATCAGAAGGTGAGAAGAGAAAACTCCTTTCAGCTGGTGTGGGGGAAGGAATATTTTTTGCTGGAAGAAACCATGTATGGATTCAAGTGAAGGCTTCTGAAGAAGAACATATAATGATTACAACCAACCCAGAGGAAATTACAAGAAGAACTCAACCAGCCCCTACTGAAACCGCTAAAATTACTTTAGATCCAGCACCTACTCTAGCCCCCCAACCAACCCAAAACCCAAGCGACAGCTTTAGACTTACAGCCCAAAATTTTGGGCAAGTTACAACAGAGCAACCAAAACTTTAAAGTTTTGAAATTAAATTTTCATTGGCATGATTATATGAATAAAGTTCTCTAAAGAGTCACTTTTAAAAACAGCTGGGGTTACACCACCATTTGACTCAATCAATAAGTCTTCAGTTTTAATATTATTAAGAAAATCGGATAAGTATTTTGAATTAAAGGAAAGAGTTAAAGGACCTCCTGAAACAATACCTTCGAACTCAGAAACGTGTTCTCCTGAGTCCTGAGTATTTGAGTAAACTCTTATAATACCTTCTTCTGAAAATTCTATTTTTACAGGAGAATTAGCTTCTTTAGAAAATACGTTTGTTAACTTAACTGCATTTAATAGTTCGGCAGATTTTAACTCCGCTCTAAACGTATTTGATGAAGGGATAATTCTCTTATAATCTGGGAAATTTCCATCAATAACTCTAATAGCAACCGAAGTATCCCCTGATTGAAAAAATAATAAGTTATCAGATTGGTTATAAACTACTGAAATAAGGTTCTCAGCACTTGAAAATATCTTTGATACATCAAGTAATGTCTTTGTAGGAGCCACAACAGTGAATTCTTTAAATTCCCCTTCCAAAGGTAGTGATTTTTCAGAAAGTCTGAAACCATCAGTTGTTACAAAATCCAATTTATTGTTTGAAAAGTTGATTAAAGTTCCAGTTAAAACAGGCCTTGTTACATCCGGAGAACTTGAAAAATGGGTATGAGAAACTAGATTTGACAATATTTTAGGGCTAATTTGAATATAACTACTGGATTCTTTTACATAAGGAATTTCAGGAAACTCTATGGAGGACATTCCGTTAAATTTAGCTTTAGATTTAGGAAAAGATGTTAGGTTTAAAATATTCTTGTCAGAGCTGATTAGTAATTTTCCAGAATCTAAGTTGGATACAAACTCGTGTAACATTTTGGCAGGAACAGTTATAGACCCTTCCTCTTGAACTGAGGCCCCTAAAATAACACTTATTACAGTATCCAAATTAGTAGCAGTTAATTTTATCTTTCCGCTCTCAGCTGTTATTAAAACATTTGAAAGTACAGGAAGAGAACCCTTTACCGGAACTGCTCTAACAACAGTTCCAAGACCTTTATTTAAGTATTCTTGTAAGCACTCAAAAATCATCGATTAAGCTTCTTTTTAGCCAAGTTTATATATGGTATCAATCCGCCCCAGCTTCCTAACATAAAATATTGTTGGAATACTCCAAATAGAGATGATACAAAGATATATAAAGTAAGGGCAGATGGTAATGAGAGTGCAACCATAAAGGTCATAACAGGTGCAATAATTGTCATTTGTTGTTGCATTGAGTAAGCCATATCCTCCATATCGCTTGAACCCTTCTTAGCCGCTTTTTCTGCTTCAGTTAATTCAGGAAGCATCATAGCGGAGGATATTAAAGTAGCTATACCTGTAATTAGAGGAAGAATATAAGTTGCATCAGGCTTAGACATATCTAAAAACCAAAACATAGTGTTTGTTTTTAGTCCTTCCGAAAATTTTAAGAAATCAAAATAGAAGTTAGAGTTTAAATCAGAAAGTAGTTGGGCTGTAGAGAAATTCTGTACTACTTGATAAAGACCAATTAGGACAAAAATCATCACAACTTGAGATAGACATCCGGACGTAGGATTTATACCGTGCTCTTTAAACAATTTCATTTGTTCTTCCGCAAACTTCTGCTTATCAGTCTTGTATTTCTCTTTTAGCTTATCTAACTGAGGTTTGATATCTTTCTGCTTCTTCATGTTTTTGTAAGTAGGTATTACGAAAGGGATAAGAATTAATTTAATAAAAATTGTAAGAATAATAATTGACCAACCAAGATTTGAGGTTAGTTTGTAAAATAAAGCTAAAATATTTAAAATTGGGTGTACTAGTAATGTATCTAACATAAGTCTAATTATCTTTCTGGTACGGGATCGTAACCACCTTTACTAAACGGATTACATCTAATTATACGGTAAGTTGCTAAATATAGGCCCTTTACTACACCGAATTTCTCTAACGCTTCAATTGAATATCTTGAACAAGATGGTTCAAAAATGCAAATTTTAATACCAAAATTTCCAGGTGATAAATATTTTTTATAAAACTTTATCGGTAAGATTAGTAACTTTTTCATCCTATGATTTTATGCCTTTATTTCATTAATTAAAGTATTAAATTCTTTTAATAATAGGGAATAAGGGCTATTTAAAATTTTAGTTTTTGGAAAAATAATCGCCAAGGTACCTTTAGGAAAATTAGAAAGATTTTCTCTGGTTAAGGCTCTAGATAATCTCTTAATTCTATTCCTATCTGAAGCCTTAGGGGAGTATTTCTTAGCAATTGTAAAACTAAATTTGGAGTCTTTATTTGAATCAATAATAAATAAAATGCTAAAGAAACTGTTAGAAATCTTCTTACCAAATTTTTTAATTTGATAAAACTCAGATGGAGTAGTAATTCTGTTCTCTATAGAAAGCATTTATAAATAAGAGTTTACTTTTTGAAAAGAGCTCTAGCAAGAACTTTTCGTCCTTTAGCTATTCTTCTCTTCAATACGTTTCTTCCTCCAACTGTAAGCATTCTTTGAAAGAATCCGTGTTTCTTAACTCTTTTTCTCTTTTTTGGTTGCCAAACTCTTTTAACCATATATTGTGGAATATACCTTAATTTGAGGGATTAGTCAATTGAGTGGTATAATTTTTATCGCTCAGTGTTGAGCCGTAGACTAAAGGAATATTTAAGGAGGAAGAGAAAGTGAGTCCGAGAATGAAGGGAGTAGAAGCGTGTTTTTTGGGGACGGAAGAGGACAACGCGGACCTTCTCAAGTCAATCAAATGGGTAGCTAACCCGGAGCTTGAGTTCTTTAGGGAAAAAAAGACCGAAGAGGTCATAGCTATTGTTCGTGGAAATGCGGAGGTTGGTGGCAACCGAGTATACCGGGTACAGGATGTAAGATTAATCCAGGTATTAAGACTTTACGCTGAAGCGTCTAAATCCTGGATAACCTTTTACAAAAAGAAGCTTGGCAGTAAGTAAGGAATTGGGAGAGATGGCAGGAAGAAGTTTTTTAACTTTTTCCTGCCTTTTTCATTTGTATTTCAACAATTAAAAATTAGATACCAAAATACCTATTGCTGGATTAAAACCTGTATTTTAACTTTAATCTAGTAAGTTAAATCCTGCCCCTGCCACTTATGAATAATAACGAATGGAAATCTGTCACGCAGTTATTCAAAACTAAGATATCAGGCGAGCTGGGAGGAAGTCCCTTAGTTCAAAACGAGATAATAAACTCTACTGCCGAAATTCTAGCTGAAGATAACCTAATAAATATCTACGTAAAGAACCCGGTTCTGGTTGGAAAAATGGGAGACTACAAGTCTCTTGTTGAAGAGTGCGTCCAAGAGGTATTTAAACAAAATTTTGATTTAAAATTTAATGTAGGAAAAATCCAAACCAGAAGTGAGACCAACGATCTTCCAATGTTTCACACCATATCTTCAGAACAACCCACTGGAAATCAAAACTTAGATTCTTTAATCAAGAAAGCTAATCTTAGAAAAGAGTTTACGATGGAGAGCTTTATTAGAAGCGGAAGTAATGATCTAGCTTATGCCGCAGCTAGAAGTATATCGGACGCTCCAGGCACTCAATTCAACCCATTCTTTGTTTATGGAAATTCTGGGCTAGGCAAAACTCACCTAATCAACGCGATCGGGATAGAAATCCTTAAGAAATTTCCAAATTATAAAATTCTATATACCCCATTCGAAACTTTCTTTAATGATTTCTTAGAAACCTTCAACTCACCAACCAAAAGGGCGACAATAAATAAACAAGATTTTAGAACTAAATATCGTGCAATAGATGTCCTTATTATCGATGATATTCAAGGTATCTCTGGTAGAGAAGGAACTGAGAATGAGTTCTTCAATATATTCAACGAATTATATAAAGAAAACAAACAAATCATCCTAACCTCTGACGTTCACCCAAATGAATTTAAGCAGCTTCCTGATAGGATTAAATCAAGATTTAACCAGGGCCTAGTTATCGACCTAAGAAATCCAGATTACGAACTTAGGTTTAACTTGATAAAAAGAAAAGCTATTGAAGATAGAATAATACTGGAAAATGATGCGATTGATTTTATTGTCTCAAATGTAAACCGAAATATGAGAGAGCTCGAAGGAGCTTATGCCAGAGTTAAAATTTTCCTTCAAACTTCCAAAGAGATAGGAAATAGAGATAATGTCTTAAAAGCCCTTAGAGATTTAAGTGGCTTTATTAAAGTCGATGAAAACCTAAGCCCTTCAAAAATCATCGACTTAGTTTGTTCCCATTTCAAAGTTAAAAAAGAGGAACTTAAGAAGCAGGACCGATCTAAAAGAATTGCCTACCCTAGACAAATCTGTATGTACCTTCTTAGAAAACATACCGACCTAAACTACACAGATATAGCTCACTTACTTGGAAGAAAAGACCACACTACAATCATGCATGGGGTGGAAAAAATCACACAAGACCTTATTGAAGGCGTTAACGATATCAACGCACATATCTCAACTCTTAAAGATTCAATTTTTAAAAAATAAAAAACTATCCCTACTTTATTGATATTTCAACATGACCTATATTATTTTTTGGCTCTATTTCTGTATTTTTATGTGGATAACATAGTTTATTTGTATAAGTTATGTGGATAAGTCCAAAAGATACCCACAATGTAATCCACAATATTCAGGAGAATTAATAGGAACTTTACTCAGTGGAATAGGGGTGGAGAGCTTTAAATAGTTGAAAAATTAACAAAAAATCCTATCTACATAAAATCAAACTAAAAATATAAGACGCGACAACAAAAACTTCTGTTATACACTTAACCACAGATATAGATATTAAATAATGTTTTTATAAATGAAATAAATATAAGACCAAAAAGTGGATACATTAAAACTTGGAAAAAATAAATATGCAGAGAAAATCAGAAGCCTTATTTTATTAGGATTAACCTGTTTATTTCCACTTAACCAGCAACTACATCTGAAGCCTTTCCCGAGTGTGGATGGCTTTATTATTGATTACTTGATAGTGAAGATCTCCCTGCCCGAATTATTGTTAGTCCTACTTACAGTTCTTCAGATAGGTGCGATTCGAGAATTTTTACGAAACTCCATTCTAACTAGATACACCTCTACCGGATTCTTAATTCTTTCTGTTTTAACTACAATTTTTAGCAACTACAAACTACTCTCCATTTATGAAAATTTGATTATTTTGCTACTAATTTTAAACCTTGGGGTTTTTTTGAAGTATTCGAAAGACCTAAAATTAGACTTATTTGTTAAATCAGTTAAATTTTGGCTGATTTTACTTTCAATACTTGGGTTTTTCCAATTTTTTCTGCAAAAATCGGTACTCAATAATTACGCCCTGTTTGGAGAATTTCCTTACAGTGAGGATTACTATCACGTTAAGCAAAAAGGTTTCTTATTTGAGGATTTAATCCCTCCATACGCCATATTTAGTCACTCCAATATCTTTGGTGGTTTTGTTCTTCTAGCAATTATGTTTTTAGGTATTTCTAAAAAGGATTCCTTTTATTTCCATACACTTACAGTAGTTTTGCTACTGATTATAGGTAGTTTGAATATTTTTCTTTGTTACCTACTTTGGGTTGTTCTAACAAAGCTGCCTAAGCTAAAGAATTTATATGTCTCGTTTAGTAAAACTGTTTTCCTGCTATTTATTATCTACTTTCTCCAGCTGTTTTTATCTTTGAATTACTTTAGTTACTCCGGAAACTTTTCACTATACCGAAGGTTGTACATGTTTGACTTGTCCATTAATCTGTTAGTTGAAAATCCTAAGTATCTTTTTTTCTCTGGTTACTATAACTATTTTGGTATAGCTAAAGAGTCCTTGTACATCTATGAAATTGTGAGATTTTTTCAACCACCCCACAATCTGTTTAATTTACTCATTTGGCAATACGGGATTGTTTTTTTAATAAGCTTTTTAGTTTTACTTAATAAAGCCTTTCAGAAAATTCCTCAAGATTTAGTCAAATTTCTTTCAGTCATATTGGTGGCTTCCATGTTTGACCACTTTTTTTTAACCAATCACCAGCTTAAGTTTTTTGTTTTCTTAATAATTCCCTATTCCCTAATCGCTAAAAATAGTATTAAATAAAAATAATGCGAAAACCTAAGAATAAAATTGAAAATAATTATTATAAGTACCTCACCTTATCTGCTCTTTCATTCTGTCTTTACTTTATGACAGGATGCACTATTCCTTTTCTTTCCTCAAAACCTTCCGATATAACATTAGTTTATGAGAGCTTGTGGGAAAAATCTGGAACTTACGAGGATGTTTTTGCAAATTACAAAAAAGACAATTCATATGCAACTATCGACTTTCAAGATAGATCCGCAACTGATATCTCAGCTTACAAATCCGATCTTTTAGATCGATTAAAGAATAATAGAAATGTTCCTGATGTAATTAGAATTCACGTAAGTTGGTTACCTGAATTTAAAGATTACCTTGCTCCAGCACCAACTGATTATTTTACAAAAGAAACAATAGACTCAAACTATTACCCTTCAGTTAGTTCTTTAGTTGTTTATAAGAATGCTGATAGCTCAAACTACTTTATTTACGGTATTCCTTTTTATTACGATCAGTTAAATTTGGTTTACAACACAGCTCACTTTAACGAAGCTGGTTTTAAAGCAGCTCCTACAACTTGGGAACAATTCTTTAGAGACTCTTACTTCCTGACTAAAAAGGATGCATCTAATCAAATCATTAGATCTGGAGCAGCTTTTGGAAATAAAGATTTAGAGTTTTACAGCGATATTTTTGGCCTACTTCTTGGAAATGCTAACTTAGAGTTCCCTGATGCTATTGAGTCAGAGTCAGACTCACTTCAAAGTGTGGTTAGAGTTTTAAACAGGCAAACTGACTGGAATCCAGCGTTCCAAAATTCTGGCAACGCTTTTGTTTCAAGAAGAACTTCCATGGCTATTCTTCCAACCTGGAGGGTTAATGATATTCTTTCCGCTAATAAAGACATTGAGTTAGGTGTCGCACCTGTTCCTTCTTCAAGACAAGACAGGCCTATGAATTGGCCAACCTTCTTTGTTGAAGCAGTTCCAGCTTCAGCTAAAAATACCAACGAATCTTGGAAGTTGATAAAGTATATGGCCTCTGAGGACAGCGCAAAGAGCATTTATTCAAAACAAGCTAGTGTTAGAAGACTTCCTTCCCTACCTGCTCTAAAGAATCTTGCTTCTACACTCGACATTGACCCTATTCTTAAAAGCGTTGCTCTTGATGCTGCAAACTCAAATCCTGGTACAGGATCTAAGTATTCATTTGCTATGTCTGACAGATCTGGAAACACCCCTTGTGTTGATGGGATTAGAACTGTGTTAGGTCAAAACGATATCAAAATTCTTATCGAAGCGAGGGAATCTATCCTTCAGGCCTGCTCTCTAAAATTAACAAAATAGTGTAAAATTCCTTGTAATATGGATAAAAATTATAATTTTACTCAGGTTGAAGACAGGGTTTCAAAACTGTGGGATGAGTCAAAATGTTTTATAGCAGATTCAAAATCAACTAAACCCCCGTTTTCCATTATCCTACCCCCTCCAAATGCTAATGCTCAACTTCACCTAGGACATGCTTTGTATACAGTTGAAGACGCTCTAATTCGTTATAAAAGAATGAAAGGGTTCGAAGTTTTGTGGGTTCCTGGTGCTGATCATGCTGGATTTGAAACTCAGGTAGTTTATGAAAAAAACCTATCAAAAGAAGGTAAATCCAGGTTTGATTTCGAAAGAAATGAATTTTATACCAATATTTACAACTTTGTTCTTCAAAATAAATCAGTAATGCAGCAGCAATTAAAATCTTTAGGTTTTAGCTTAGATTGGTCGAGAGATGCTTTCACTCTGGATGAAAAAGTTATTAAGACTGTCTATAACACTTTTGAAAATCTTTATAATGACGGATTAATTTATAGAGGTAACAGACTTGTAAACTACTGTACTAAACACGGGACAGGGTTTTCGGATCTTGAAGTAGCTTATCAAACAAAAAACGATTTTCTTTATTATATTAAATATCAAATAGTCGGAATGGATGGATTTTTAACTGTAGCTACAGCTAGACCTGAAACTATTTTTGTCGATGTTGCCTTATGTGTAAATCCCAATGATGAGAGATTTAAAAACCTAATTGGTAAGCAGGTTATAAACCCTCTAACTAACCAAAAAATGCCTATAATTTCGGACGAAGATGTAGAAATAGAGTTTGGTACGGGTGTACTTAAAATTACTCCCCTACACGATTTTAAAGACTACGAAATTGCTAAAAGAAATAATCTCGAAGGTAAATCAGTTGTAAATAAAAATGGAAAATTAAATAACAATGCCAATGAGTATGAAGGATTAAAAGTTGTTGAGGCAAGAGAAAAAGTGACTCAAAAGCTTGAAGAGCTAGGTGCTTTGATGTCTAAAAAAGAATATGAACACCAAGTCCCTTGTTGTTATAAGTGCGAAACTGCACTTGAACCAATCTTACTTCCTCAATGGTTTGTTAAAACTAAACCTTTAGCTGAAAAAGCAATAAATGCTGTTAAAAACGGTGAAATAAAAATTCATCCTGCAAGATTCGAAAAAGCTTATTTTGATTGGCTTGATAATATTACTGACTGGAACATCTCTAGACAAATTGTGTGGGGAATTAGAATCCCTGCTTTTGAATGCCAGATTTGTAATAAATGGGTAATTTCCAAAGACTTAAACCCTGGAAAGTGTGTTTGTGGTTCTACAGAATTTAAACAGGATGACGATACGTTTGATACTTGGTTTAGTTCTGGGCAATGGCCTTTTGCTGCACTAGGTTATCCAGATAGTGATGATTTTAAGAAGTTTTACCCTGTTACAGTCATGGAAACCGCTTACGATATTTTATTCTTTTGGGTTGCCAGGATGGTAATGCTTGGTATTTATGTAACCGGCAAATCTCCATTCGAGCATATTTACTTACATGGACTTGTTAGAGACTCTAAGGGACAAAAGATGAGCAAATCAAAAGGAAATGTTGTAAATCCAAATGATATCATCCAAAAATTTGGAGTTGACTCACTTAGAATGTCTCTGATTATGAGTGCCCCGGCAGGTAATGATCAGAATTTTTCTGAATCTAAACTTGTGGGTAGTAGAAACTTTGGAAATAAGGTTTGGAACATGGCTCGATTTTTATCTATGCTCTCAGAAGATTCTTATATCTTAGCCAACGAGGAGGCTAATAATGATCTTGAAAGTATCGACTCTCAGATTTTCAATGCCCACAAAGAATTTATACAGGAAGTTAACTCTAAGTTAGATAAGTTTCTTCTTTCAGAAGTTGCCGAAATGGCCCATTCCTATGTTTGGCATCAAGTAGCTGACATTTATATTGAAAAAGCTAAAAACCAAAAAGAATTACTCCCTTTAATTAATCATATTTTTAGAGATTGCTTAAAAGTGCTTCATCCATTTATGCCTTTTGTAACTGAATAGATTTGGCAACAAATTTATTCTTCAGATAAACAGCCTTTAATTGCTAAATCTCAATTTCCTGAATATTAATAACGGCTTTAACTATTCGTAAAACGGAAGCTAGGTTAAGTTTTAAAATACTTATGTTTACCACCGTATTTAATTTAATTTAATTTGCGGATTGTGTAGGGGGAATTATTTTTCTTCTTCTGAAGCGGTTTCTTCAGGTTTTTCAGATGAAGCCTCTAATTGAGCAATTCTTTCCTCTTCAGTTAGAGTTACTTCTTCGGCGGTTTCTTCTTGAGGCCTATCGATGTTTAAGATTAAATCTTCTTCTGTAGCGTTAACAAGCTCGACTTTTGATCTATCGAATTCAATTTGAGAGATTTTAACTTCGTCCCCAATGTTCTCTAGATTTGAGATATTAACATGGAATTCATGTGGAAGATCTGTAGGTAAGGCCTCAACTTCAATTTCTTGTTTGATAAAGTTAAGTATACCGGTTCCTGATTTGATAACAGGTGCTTCTTCAGCTCCTTCAACAATAACAGGGATACTAGCTTTAATTTTTTGTTTAAGGTTAACTTCAATAAATGAAATGTGGATAGCTCTCCCAGATACTGGGTCTTTTTGAATATCTTTAATAAGAACTTTTTTAGTTTTTTCGTCAAAATTTAAATCAACAAGAGAAGTTTCTCCTGATGCTACGAAAACTTTAACGAAATCATTGTAGGCAACTTCAAGGGATATGCTTGGGTTACCAAGACCATATACCACAGCAGGGATAATGAATTCGCTTCTTAGCTTCTTTGCGTGGTTTCCTGTAAGTTGTCTTAGATTCGCGTTTAGTTTCATAGGATATTGGCTATTTTAACTTTATATGCCGTATTAGTCAAGGAAAATAGGGTCTTAATCCTATTTTAATCCGATACTAAACTTAAAGTTGGATGAAAGAGGTCCTGATGAGATATAAGTACCTTCTGATTGCCCGACTTGTCTATTAGAGATTGCATTTTCACCCTTAAACCCAGTTAGAGGTGTAAATTCAAAAGAATAAGTATCTTCTTCTCCGGATTGTTTTTGCCAAAGTAGTGAGTATTTTGTGTTTTTATTCTTAATTAAGCCTAAAGATTCTGGTAAGTCGTACTCAATTATTAAGGTTTTGGTACTCATTGGTTCAATAGTTATGCTGGTTTCAAAGGATTGGTAAAGGCTTTCGCTTCCTAATATTACGTTATTTAGAATTGAAATCTCTTTTCCATCTGGGTTAACAATTTTGGCGTTAGTTAGTTTCGCTCCAACAGGTGTTAACACTTTGACGTAATTTACAAAATTTCCGTATGGCCAAGCGTTGTTTTTAGCATTGTTCCTATACTCTAAGGCTAGGGTTCCTCTTAAAATTCCGTCTCTAGTCATCGAGCTAATTGAGTATTTATAATTACTTTGAGTTACGTAATTAACCTTATTTCCACCGTAATTAGAGTTAACAACTTTCAGATAATCTCCTTTGGTTGGGATTAAAGCCCCATCCCATTCTAGGTTTCCAAGCGACCTATTCAAGAAAGGCATTTGTGTATAAATTTGAATATCTTTATTTTCTAGTAACTCGTAAATAGAGTCAGCAAAGGTACTTATTTCGTTTTCTTTCAAACTAAAGAACTTTTCTAGAACCTTAGAACCTAAGGTAGTTAGGAAGCTTTTCTTTTCAGAAATTCCTTCCTGATAATTAACTTCGCTGTGAAATTGCGCTCTTTCTGTGAAGTTACCTGCATTAATTTCTTCTTGATAAGTATTCAAGTAAATTCCGCCGAATTTTTCTAGGAACTTGCTGATAAAAGAGGAGTCTATAGCTATGATGGTTTGGAAACTCTCGCCGGTGGCTTTTGAGAACAGGTCGTCTATACTTTTAGCCGAACTTGGGAAATCTGAATTGAAATTAGCATTTCTGATGTATAGTTTGTTTTCCTTTAAAAAGTATTTAATAACTTCTGGTGGTGCAACTGAGATTCTTTTCACATCTAACTGACCATCCGGGTTGTATATGTCGTCTATTTTTATTGAAAGTATTTTGCCTTTTGATAGTTCCACTACGCCATAGGAACCGATGAAGCCGCCAGTCGGTCTGATTTCAGCTTGATTTTGGAATAAGATCAAAATCTTTTTAGGCTCGTTAAATCCTAGTAATTCCTTAGCATCCCTAGCTGACGCTAAAAGAATTTCGTTAACTTTAACTAGTTTTGGAAGTTTGTTTTTATAGTTTTCAAATTCAGGATACTTAATATCGACACTCTCAATTAAATTTTGAGCTTTAATGAAATTTTGTAAACTATTGTTTAGTGGGGAAATACTGGAATTAAACTCTGTAGGGTCTATCTCTTTACCCTCTTTTAGGCTTTTTGAGAAGCTCAAGAACGGCTTAACTCCGTCAGTAAAATCTACTAATCCCTGAGAAAGGTACTTAATTGAAAGTAACGTGTTTGAGTAATCTTCAAAAGTTTTTTCACTTTGAATTGTTGTGATAATGAACTTAAACTTCTGTAAGTTGTTGTAGGTTCCGTCAATTTTTATAACCAATTCTCCAGCTTCAACTTTACTTTCGTCTAAATTTCCGGAACCAATGTTTTGTTGGATGCTTTGAAAAGAGCTCTTAATTGATAGTAAATTGTAATATAAAGTTCCCAAAGGCAGGAATATAAAAATTAAGGCAAAGGTTAGGGTAATAGTTAAAAAGGAATAGAAGAGATCTTTTTTGGTTTTTGGCATCAAGCTTCCAGACCTTTTTGTACTTTTATATCTTTCATAAGAAATTTTAGGCTTCTTTTCAACTTCTTTATTTCTGGAATCTTCTTGTTGGGACTTTCTCAGATTATTTAAAGCGCTTTCATTGTTATCTTGAGCCAGTTTTTCAGGTTTAAATGAATAGGTATTAGTTTCGTGTCCAAAATAACTTAAGGTTTTAACCAAGCCGTTTCTAAGCGTAACTTTTGGTGCAAAGCTAATTAGAAATAGATTTTTTTCTTCAGGCAGGATCCACTTAAGGTATTTATCATCTTCAACATACTTTATTTCTATAGACCTTGGGGAGATAGATTTCATGATCGAGCCTATCTCTAGCTCGGAAAAACTCTCACCCTCAAGAACACTTATAACCTTTTGTTGAGTTTTTTCAGAGAATATTGTTCTAATAATTGCTTCTACAGCATCCTCGACAAATAGAAAGTAATTTCTATGGTTGTTATCATCATCTATCGAGATATTGTCTTTGTTTAAGTAATTATCTAGGATTTTCATCAATCCTCCGGAGTTTTCCAGAGACATTCTTGGTCCATATACAATTGGCAACTTGATCTGTCTAAAATTTAAATTTTTAGATTCTTCGGATTCGTTAACAATTTCTTCAATCAACTTTTGCGTATCAACAGTCTTTCTAAAGAAATCATTTTTAATCTCAACATTAGAGATAAAGACAACTTTAGCTTGAGATTTAAGTGAGAAGTTGATTATATTTTTTGTAAATTGGGTAGTTTCGACAATTTTAAATTTATCTACTGGGTTGTAGTAGTCTTGATGGTTTAAGAAGTATACATAGTCACAACTTGAGATTTCAGGTGGAATTCCTTTTTCGATTTCACAATTAACAATTAAAAGTTTTGGGTTGTTTCGAAGATTAATGTAGTAGTTTTCTTTTTGAGAGTCGAATTTATCGACAACAATAACTCTACTTTCTTTCTCTAATAGTTTTTCAACTAATTTTGAACCTAAATAACTACCTCCAAAGAATACAATTGACGAGGGCGCGAGTGAAGATTTCTTTATTTCTATCTTTGGGGCAAGATCAGGCATATTTATATTATAATGCTTTTTATGGAGTATGTGGAGTTACATTTATTATTAAAAAAGAATTACATTAAAATTATAGTTAGTTCTTTGCTCGGGTTTGCGGTTTCTCTTTCTTATTTTTTTATATCTGCAGAAAGTTATATTACTGAAGGTACTTTATATATCTACCCAACAAATTCATTTTCACAAAAACAAGAAGTTGCTTCCGATATGAACTTTGCCAGAAATATTATCGGCCTTTCAGAATCCCCCGAATTTAGAGATTTTATTTTATCTAAAATGGGAACAGAGGTAAGTTATGTTCCTATGATTGGTCTCTCAGTTGGTACAAAAATTAAAGAGGTTACTCCAAATTTAATTTCACTTAGTATTAAGGATGACTCGAAAGATAGATCTCAAAAGAAATTCATAACCTACAGAGATTCCTTAATTGAGTTCGGGCAGAAGCTTAAAAAGGGTAATTCAAATTTTGAAATTGAACCGCTTGATTCAAATTTGTTATCCTATAAGTCTCAAAAAAATATTTATCTATTTTCTATTGTTGGTTTATTTATAGGGTTTGCTATTAGTTTTATTTATTATTATTTGAGAAAGGTAAACCAAGGATGATTGAAGTTTTTACTGACGGAGGTTCTAGAGGTAATCCAGGAGATTCCGCTTGTGCGTTTGTTGTATTAAAAAATAAAGTTGAAATATATACAAATTATTCTTACTTAGGAAAGAAAACTAATAATCAAGCAGAGTATGAAGGCTTGATCCATGGTTTGGAGTACTTAATCAAATCAGAAATGTACGAAGCTAAGTTTTATTCCGATTCTGAATTAATGGTTAAGCAGATTAAGAAACTTTACCGAGTAAAGGACGAGGGTTTAAAGGTTTTGTATGAAAAAGCAAATTCTTTTATCAATAGATTCAAAAGTTTTGAGATAATACATGTAAGAAGAGAATTAAATAAAAACGCGGACTTATTAGTTAATAAATGTTTAGATGAACAATAAAATTTATGATCCAAAAAGAGATATTGTAAATACTCTCTCATATAAAAAAATCTTCAATCAGCCATTGAGTATCTATCAGATTATTTATTACGGGCATTGCTATTTTATGGATTTAAGAGAAGTTGAGGAATCAATCTCTGAACTACTTAAAAGAAATAAAATTAAGTTTAAAAATAATAAATATTTTTTGAACAATACCAAAATAAAAGAATCAGAGAATTTTTATGAAGATTCTGTAGATCATTTTAATAAGTTACAGGATTTAAATTTTATTTTCCAAGGTATTCCCTTTATACAAATGGTAGGAGTAACTGGAACATTAGCCTCCTATCACTTTAATCAGGAAACTGAAGATGTGGATCTATTTATAATTTGTTCAAGAAATAGACTTTGGATCACAAGATTAGTTTTAGTTTTAGTTTTTAAAATACTAAATATTTATGTAAATAATAAAAATCCAAATATTAAATTGTGCCCAAATCTTTATATTTCAGATCACAATCTCTCTTGGGAAACTGGGAAAAGAAATATTTATGTCGCAAATGAAATTGCAATGCTTCAACCAGTTTTTCAGAGAAATGATGCTTACTTTAAATTTTTATCTGAAAATAAATGGGTTAGTGACTACTTACCAAATATAAATATTAATGACGTTTCAAAAAATAATAACTTTGATGAACTAACAGTACTAGATTTTTTTGAAAGTTTTTTAATGTTCATACAAAAAAGATTTATGAAAGTAAGAAGCGGCGCTGAAATTTTAAATAAAAATTTTATTCATTTTCTTAAAACAGATCACTCAACTAGAATTCTAGACTCGTTTTCTAAAATGAAAAGTTAACAAAAAGGGAGGCTTGCGCCTCCCTTTAGTATTTGGCTTCTAATTCTTACATCATCCCCATGTCAGGAAGATTTTGATTCATCGAATCTTTTTCTGCTTTTGGTGTATCTGTAATGAGGCACTCGGTTGTTAAGATCATTGTTGCTACAGAAACGGCGTTTTGAAGCGCACTTCTTGTAACTTTGGCTGGATCTAAAATTCCTTCTGAGATCATATCAGAGTATTCCATTGTCATAACATTAAAACCAATATTATGATTCTTTTTCTCTTCTTGGATCCTTTCAATATTAGAAAGTATTCTTCCTGAATCTTCTCCAGCATTTTCAACAATAACCCTAAGTGGTTTTTCTAAGGCATCCCTTAAAATACTTGCTCCAACCTTCTCTTCCCCTTCGAGTTTTAGATTATCAATCGCTTTTCTAATTCTAAGAAGAGTAACCCCTCCTCCAGCAACAATTCCTTCTTCTACTGCCGCTTTTGTTGCATTAACCGCATCCTCAACTCTAAGTTTCTTTTCTTTTAGCTCAGCTTCAGTATTTGCTCCCACTGAAATTACCGCAACTCCTCCTGATAGTTTTGCAATTCTTTCTGATAATTTTTCCTTATCATAATCTGATTCTGAAGTCTCAAGTTGTTTTTTAATTAGTGATATCCTCTCTTTTACTTTTTTCTTTTCTCCATGTCCTCCAACAATAACTGTTTCATCTTTTGAAACTGATATCTTTTCAGCTCTCCCTAGATCTTCCATTGAAGCCGCGTCAAGTTTTTTACCAGTTTCTGTTGAGATAACTGTTGCTCCAGTTAAAGCTGCAAGATCTTCTAGCATCTCTTTTCTTCTATCTCCAAATCCTGGAGCTTTGATTGCAACCGGGTTAAAAGTACCTCTTATTTTATTAACAACTAGAGTAGTTAAAGCATCTCCCTCGATATCATCGGCAATGATTACTAAATTTTTAGATACTTTCATTAACTGTTCTAGTAATGGAAGGATTTCCTGGATAGATGAAATTTTAGAATCCGTAATTAAGAAATATGGATTTTCTAAAAGAGCTTCCATTCTTTCAGGGTTAGTAATAAAGTACGGTGAGATATAGCCTTTATCGAACTGCATTCCTTCTTTGTAATTTAATTCTAATTCTAGACCTCTGGATTCCTCGACAGTTATAACCCCATCATTTCCAACTTTTTCCATAGCTTCTGCAATTAGATTTCCAATCTCAACATCCTGAGCTGAATTAATAGCTACCTGAGCTTTTTCTTCTTTGGTTGAAACTTTTTTGGATAGTTTTTTAATTTCAGAAATTGATGCTTCAGAAGCTTTTTCTAAACCTTTTCTTAAGGTCATAGGGTTAACTCCAGTTGAGATCACCCTCATTCCGGCTTCAATAATTGCTTGAGCCAGCATTGTTGAGGTTGTTGTTCCGTCTCCAGCAACGTCGTTTGTTTTAGAAGCTGCTTCTTTTACAAGTTGTGCCCCCATATTTTCAAATTTATCTTCAAGTTCAATTTCTTTTGCAATTGAGACGCCGTCGTGAATAACTTGAGGAACTCCCCAATTTTTATCAATTCCAACATTTCTTCCCTTAGGTCCTAAGGTTGTGACAACTGCTCTAGCAAGCTTATCCACACCAGCTTTTAATTTCTTTCTAGCCTCATCTCCATAAATTATTTGTTTAGCTGCCATATTTATTCCTTTCTTTACTCCTTAATTACAGCAATAATATCGTCTTCTCTCATCATAAGAAGATCCTTACCAGCTACTTTTAATTCTGTTCCACCCCATTTTTTATAAAGCACTAGATCCCCAACCTTAACAACAAGTTTTTTAATTTCCCCATTGTCTTTAGTTTTACCAGTACCTGCGGCTACAATTTTACCTCTTTGAGGTTTCTCTTTAGCTGAATCTGGTATTACAAGTCCTGATGGAAGGGTTGTTTCCTGTTCTTCAGGTTCAATAAGTACGAAATCGTGAAGGGGCTTTATGTTTTCTATTTTCATTTATTCTCCATAACTAAATTAATACTTTTTGTCGATTAAATTATACAGCCCTATAAATTATGTAAGATGGCAGAAATCTACTTTAAATAGATATATTTGGAGGCGCAAGAGGGAATCGAACCCTCGCATGTCAGTTTTGCAGACTGCTGCGTTTCCACTTCGCCACTGCGCCAAATATTGAACCTATTCTATCATTTATTTAGGTAAAATTTATTCGTTTATAAGGTATTATAATTAATCTACATATATGAGTATTACCAGTATTAGACCTTCCAGAAGAATGCCCAACCTTAAGAAATATTTCATTTTTGGAAGTGTTTCCTTAATTTTATTCCTAGTTCTTTATTTAAACCAAGAAAAAATTCCTGAAATATTAGGGATAGCTAAAAAGGCAAAAATCTCTATTATCGCTTCTGAAAATGGAGCTAAAGTTTATGCTGGAGCTAAATATCTTGGGGAAACTCCTATTGATTCTCAGGAAATTAGAGCTGGTCTGACCAACATTTCTATTAAAGGAGTTAAAAATAGCTATACAACTTCCCTAAATATTATTGATAAATCAGAAAATACTCTTTATAGAGATCTTGGAATCAATAAAGACCTAAATTCTGGAATTAACATTTGGGAGGGTACTCCGGATGATAAAAAAGTTGAGTTATTTTTAAATCCTGAAAATTCTAAAGTTACAGTAAATGAAAAAGAAGTTACATTAGACGAAATTGCTGGTTTAGATGAGGGTTCTTACAAATTTAACATTTCCTCAGAAGGGTTTAGGGATTCAGCCTTCACAATAAATGTTAGAAGAAACTACAAAACAAATATTGACGTTAAATTAGCGCCCTTACCAAATACAAAAGATGTCGAGAATTTTGCGAGTTACGAAAACATTTATGCAATCTACTCAAACAACTCTGACGTTTTTTACAATTCAAAAGATTGGTTGGACTATTTCTTATATGTTTCAAAGAAAAAAGGATTCACTCTTAAAAGCCAAGGTTTGATTAAAGAACAGTTTTTTGACTATTTTGTAGATTACGATGGGAGAATTTTTGACAGAAATGGAGTTCAAATTGAAACTCTAGATTCAATAGATATTCCTGAAAGTAAAAAGGTTGGATTACTTCTTAGAAGTGTTGATAAAAGCAAATTAAATGACAGAAGTTTTAAATCACTACTATTCTTCAACTCAAAAGTTAATTTAACTGACTCAATAACTTCTAAAGACGAGAAATTTTCAGCTAAAGTAGCTTCTTTAACAAATCAAAATATTTCAATTAATTCACCCAAAGAAGTACTCTCAGTAACTACTTCAGCGCCGGTTTCGACACTACCTTCTATAAAGGTTATAAATAAAACTGTTGTAATCAATAACGAGTGGTTAAGAGTTAGAAAAATTCCTAATGGAGAAGAGATTGCAAAAGTTAACCAAGGTGAAACCTATGAATATATCTCAGAGACTGCCGAAGGTTGGGTAAAGATAAAATTGAAAAACCAATCTGAAGGTTACGTCTCAAAACAATTTGTAACAATTAATTAAATTTTACTTAGCATTTTCAACTAATATTTTTATTGGTAAGTTATTTGGATAATCTTTCATCAAATGTATTTTAAATTCTTCCAGCTTCTGTCCTTTATAAAGTTGTAGCCCCTCAATTTTAATCAATGGATTTTGATTCTTAAAGAAGAAATCATTTGAATTTTCATTTTTTGATATTAAATATTGGGCTTTATAGGTGTCGTTAAAAGGCATTAATTTTACTGCGGTTTGGTAATCTCTTTCATAAAATTTAGCATCAGCAAATAAAAATATTCCCGAAACTACTACAAGAAAAAAGTATATTACTGCGATAACTTTTAGGTTATCACTTTTAAATTCCTCTTTTTTCAAATTTAGAGAAATTAAACTGAATAAAATTAACCTTGAATAAATATCTAACCAGTTAAAAGCTATAAAAAATAAAATAACTACTATATAAATAGAGTTATCATTTTTACTTTTTAAAGATTTATAAGTTATAAATAGAAATAATATTAATGAAAAAACCCCATTTGAATAAATAATTTCAAGAAAGTAGTTGTGAGGTTTATCATAAAATAAGTAATATTCAGAATAGATATCTAGTTTAGTATTTCTATTTTTCTCGAATTCAATAGCAAAGGTATTTGATCCAGATCCTAGTAAGAAGTGTTTAGAATCTGTTGTAATAAGCTTGGTAGTACTTTCCCAGATTGCAAATCTAATTAACAGGCTATCTGAGATTGTTGTTTGTTTTCTATCTACAAGCTGAAAGTAGATGTCTTTAATTTTAGGAAATAAAATACTGCCTTGTGAAATTAATAACGCTGAGAGAAGAATAATTATAAAAATAAGTTTCGGTTTTCCTATAACAATTTTTTTGGACCATAGGAGGTAACTTATAACTACTCCTAAAGCTATAAAAGCTGTTAGAGAGGCGCTCTTAATAAGGACATAAGTTTGAATAACAAGGATTGCGTATTTTAGGTAAAGCTTTAACTTTATTTTTTGAAAATTTAG
>CAMDGN010000005.1 GCA_945897985.1 candidate division WWE3 bacterium
TGAATTAGACGGAAGAGCAATTTTTGTTTCTGAAGCTAAAGCTAGAGAATAATTTATTTATAATAATTTGACCTAATAAGTTGAATTAAATGAATAATGGCGGCGAAATTTAGAAATAAATTTCGCCGCCATCTTGTTATAGGTCAGGATTAAAAATATGAGGGGTTCTTGAACCTTTCTCCCATATTATTAGTTCCTCACACCCCGAACGACCCTGGCAAAGTGTATAGTCCCAGTTTTCCGGGATCTCTACTATTTCAAGGAAATCTATGTCCTTGACGTTGGCCCCAGGGAACCAACTCAGGATCTTTTCGGAAAAAAAACTATCTTTTTCCATGAGAAGATCGTGATCATCGCTTGCGCGTTCAATGGTCTCATTGTAAGAGGTCACCATCTGAACAATCCTAGAATCAGCCTCTATCCCCTTGTATTGGGGGTTAAGGGAGGCAAATCCTGTTGCTTCTGGGGTACTGATAAACCCCGGACTCAAGTGACATACCACTATGAATAAGATGCTCATTGTTATCTCCTTAATATAAAAATCCTTATATAGTTTACAACTTTTCAACCAGTTGTCAAATATTATGGGTTATTTAAGATTATCTTTAAAAAATTTAACGGTTCGATCCATAGCTATATTAAAAGAGCTTCCTTCAATATTATGGTTTCCGTAGTTATACTCGTAAAACTCAAAATTTTTATTATTTTCTTTTAAAATTTGAGCTAAATCTCTAGAATACCCTATATTTACTACCGAATCATTGATTGCATGGTGGATCTGGAGAGGCATTTCCAAATATTTTATATTTTTGGTCAAGGATACTTCTGACCAATAAGTATTATTAAAATCAATTTCTTGATAGTTCTCACGTAATTTAGAGGTATTTTGAGAAGTATCTCGGTTTGGATCGTTAATTACTGTTCCTGGCTGGGTTTGAATCGGCGAATAGCTATTATCCTGGATTCGATATTTTGCGAAATCTTCATAACTGAATACAGCTCCCGCCCATATAACGCCTGCTTTTACCTGGTTTGTAACAAGCATGGATCTTAAAACTAAATTTCCACTCATGCTGTGGCCCCAGAAACCTATTTTTTCAGGATTTACTTTGTCAAATTTTTGTAAGGATTTTAAAGCAGAGATTGCATCTTTAGTATAACTTGATGAAAAGTACGATCCAGAAGCTATTCCCTCTGACTGCCCGTTCCCTCTAAAATCTATTTTCAAAACAATAAAACCGTTTCTGGCCAAGTAATCTACATATGAGACATAGTTTGATTGGGTTGAATATTGTTTAGGAGGAATGTATCCATGGTTAAACACAATAGCTTGGAAACCACCTTCGGGTTTCTCCCCTTTCGGAACAGTTAATAGGGCATATATTTTATTTCCCTCGCTAAGATAAGAAACAAGAAATCTTTCATAATTAGAACCATCTACCAGCTTTTGTTCGATGCTGATGCCGTCAGAATCAATATTAATTGACCTTAGATATGGAATGCTGATTGGTGATTGATATGAAGGTGAGGTCACTTCTTGGCTGATACTTACATTTTCAAGAGAAGTAAAACCCAAAATCGATAAAGCAACGCCTGTAATCCAGATCCATAAATTTTTAAACATAATTAAATACTAATATAAAAGAGCTTAAAAGAAGTTGTTGACTTAGTATTTAAAACAGGTATTATTCACTTGTTACTGAAATTGTAATTTATTACTTTTTTAGTAACACCTGAAACGCCGTCTGATCGCAAGTGAAGACGGCGTTTCTTATTTATACATACTCTTTGATAAAATAGCTTCATGATTATAGGAACCGGAATTTACAAACAGTTTATCGGATCTCCGGTACTTGAAAACATATCCTTTAAGCTTGGTAATAATAAAAAAATTGCTTTGGTAGGTAAAAACGGATGTGGAAAATCTACCCTATTTAATATAATTGCTGGGATTCTCGGCCCCATTCGGGCCATATTGAGCAGTCGCTAAGAGAGTACAAAGGGACATTATTTTTAATTTCTCACGATAGATATTTTGTTGAATCTATACTTCCAACTTCAGTTCTTTATCTAAAAAATGGTCAAATCAGTCAGTTATAGTTTTCTTGTACTTGATAGTTATTAAAGCTAGAAGATAGATAGAGGCTCCATAAAAACACGGAGTTGTGAATACGTTATCAGTTATGATTCCAGCACATGAAGTTTTAATACCTGTAGTTGCATAGAATTTATAAACCTCGTATCCAAAATTTGACCAAGCAAAGATAGTGCCCCCAATAATCAAGAAATACAAAGGTTTTTCCATTTTTTTAATTGAAAGTATTAAGGCAATAACAAAAGCAATGGCACCATAAAAACAAGGTGTGGTGACCGGGTTAGGTATTGAACAATTCTCAATTCTAAAAATAGTGCCGTAAATTCTTTGAAATCTGTAAAAATCATTAAATACTGTATACCAAGCAAAAATAGTACCCCCGGTAAGGATAATTGTTAGGAGATTTTGTAATTTATTTTTCATAACTAAATACTACACCTCAGGGCATTAAATTATAGAAGAATCAGTCTAAATGTACTATAATGCACCCATATGGATAATAAAGGATTAAACACACTAACAAATAGAGACTATTTCAAGGGAGACGTTAAAATTATTAGAAAAGCTAAGCCAGGCCCAGTGGTCTTCATTGTAACCAATGGTTTAGGTGCAATTGAAGCTGTTATTAAAGACTCAGATTTTAATGTTGGTGATGTAGTTTATATTGAAGGACAAGTTAACGAACATAAAGGAAGAACCCAAGTTGAACTTAAAGTTATTAAAAAATCAGATACAGATTTCGATACAATAATGTTTGACAGATCAAAACCTATTAGAACTGAAACATCAATCAAATCACAAAGATACGACATCATGAAAGATACCATGGTCGAGATCGCTACAAGAATCAGAATGGCAATCCTAAAGGGACAACCAATCATGATCAGACATCACAACGATTCTGACGGATTCATCTCAGGCATGTCTCTTGAATTCTCTATTCTTTCTTTCATGAAAGATCAAGGAATTGACCCTAAATTTTTATTATTCAGAAGCCCATCAAAAGCTCCTTTTTATACATCTGGTGATGTATTAAGAGATTTAACTTTATCTAAGAGATTCATTGAAGAAGAAAATTCAGATGTAAAACCTTTAGTTATTGTTGCTGACAATGGCTCAACACCCGAAGATGCTTTTGGTTTAGCTATTCTTAAAACTCTAGGTTATGACGCGATTGTTATCGATCACCACAATCCTGTTGTGATTGATGAAAACGGTGTAACTTCTGTTGATAAATACCTTATCGGACACTTAAACCCTTATAAGCTTAAGCTTGATTCAAAAACTTCTGCAGGTCAGCTTTGTTATGAAATCGGAAGAATGGTTTCTGAGAAATTTGAACTAAACTTAATGCCTGCGGTTGCTGGTATTTCTGATAGATGTGATATTCAAGAAACTCAAGACTATATTGATTTAACAGGTAAAACTAGAGAAGAACTTGCGATGATTGGTACTGCAATTGACTACATGTCCTATCAATTAAAGCACGACGCCGGAAAAGGTGTGTTCAATTTGGTTTTCCAAGATCAAAATTTTGTCAAACTTGTTAATGACGAGGTTAGAGTTGGATTTGAATCTCAACTTCAATGCTCACTTCCATATTTAAAATCTCAAGAAATCAATGGAGTTAACTTCTCCTACATCGATCTTGCGAAATACACTATGAGGTTTACTTTCCCAGCTCCAGGCGCAGTTCTTTCAAGAATTCATGAAATTGCAGCTGCAGAGCATTCTACTGTACCTTCATTAACTGTCGGTATGATCGAGGATATGTTTATTATCAGAGCAAATAAACCTGTTTTACCAGTTCAAAAAATTATTGACTCACTACAAGCTAAATTCCCAACTGCAAATGTTGATGGCGGAGGTCACGAAATGGCCGGAGCTATCAGATTTGTTTCAGCTCACAGGGATGAACTACTTGAAGAAATCAAAAATATTTTGAAAAACCAAGTAACAACAATCGCTTAATTTAGCTAAATCTATCTATTAATGTAAGTTATGGTTAATTGCAATACTGTTGCAAATGATACCCATAATAAATATGGGATATTCAAATAAACAACTGCTTTATAATACGGCCAAATAACTACAAACATCCAAATTATAGTGATCAGGATAAGTAAAATATCAATTGCTGCTAAATTAAAGTTTCTTATTCCAAATTGAAAATAAGTAAATGCAAAATTAAAAACCAAGTTTAGTATGAATGGAAGAACTACAATCGCTGGGATTTTTTTATTCAGGGCTTGATAGAAGACAAACCCAAAGGTACTAAAAATAATTGTATAAAGAATCGACCAAACTGGTCCAAACAGCCAACTAGGTGGCGCCCAGGTTGGTTTTAAATAGTCTTCGTATTTTAAGTAATTTTCCATATACTTAATATACACCTATCACTTCATTTGTTATATTGTGTTATGTTTTATGTTTATATTGTTGAGTGTGTTGATAAAACTTTATATTGCGGATATACCAATAACCTTGAAGCTAGGATTAACGAGCATAACAATGGAAAAAACGGCGCCAAATACACTAAAACAAGAAGACCTGTTCATTTGGTATTTTCTGAAAATTTCGAATCTAAATCTAGCGCCATGAAAAGAGAATACGAAATTAAACAATTATCCAAACTTCAGAAAATAAATCTAATTAACTTACAATAAATACACCACTATACATTCCCATACTACATGAGAAATTTATATAACCTTCTTGAATTGGAGTGAACTCAATTATATTTTCCCCCTTTTTCAAAAGTTTATTAATTTTGAGTTCTTTTGAATACAAACTAGCAGCACACGATCGCTGATCTATTGAATTTACAATCCATCTTACTGGAACACCTTTTTTTAGATTGATCTTATTTGGTGTGTATCCCGAAATTCCTTGATCCATTCTGATAATTTGTACCCCATTAGTTACTTCTAGACTACTACCTAAGACTTTTTCTTCATTCTTAGGCTGAGACAAGATCTCAAATCCCGAACGGATGTTAATTAAAGCTAAGATAATAATTGAAACTGCCACTACTTTTGAAAATAGTTGTGATTTTAGTGTTGAAATCAAGGATCCTAGCCCCAATAAACCAGGAATTGTTCCTAATGAGAATACAAACATTGTCACTGCTCCAGTTTGAAAACTTCCTGAGGCGATTGCAAATAACTGTACAGTTTGAGCAAATCCGCACGGAATCAAAAAGCTCAAAAAACCAAGAATAGCTGGCTTTATATTCTTGTTTGATTCAAGGATTTTATCTAATTTTAATTTATTCAATATTTTGGGAGAAATCGAGAAATTATAATTACTTAGAAATTTAAAAACATCTAAGGATTTAAGACCAAATAACAAGGTCAAAACGCCAATACCTAAAATAATATAAGCATTAAGAGTTTGATTAACTTGAAAAACAGAGCCGACAAGTCCTAAAATACCTCCCAAAATAGTAAAAGAAACAACTCTTGAGAGATTAAAGTAAATATGCGATTTTATATTTTTATCCAGCGAAAGAATCACGGAACTGAGAGTTGAGGTACAGGATGAAACACTAGCAATAACTCCAACCATAAATACCGCAGATAGGCTGCTTAGATTTGAATAATCAATCATATCTAATTATACCCCTGCTATAATTATTTAATATATGGATGAAATCAATAAAGATTATAAAGAAAATTATGCTGTTGATGTTCTAACTGGGGTTAGACCGACTGGAAATCTTACAATTGCCAATTACCTTGGTGCTATAAAACCACTTACTGAACTTCAAGCTCAAGGATTAAAAACAGTTATTTTTGTGGCCGACATGCACGGATTAACAGATAACGAGCCTAAAATTGTTAAATCCAATATTAAGGAAATCATTGCTGATTATCTTGGTCTTGGTATTGACCCTAAAAAGATTTTTATTTATGTTCAATCCGATATTTCAACCGAACTTTTAGAACTTACTATGCTTCTCCTTAGACACATAACAGTAGCCGAGTTGCTAAGAATTCCAACACTTAAAGATAAGTTAAAGCAAAATCAAACTCCCGAAAATGCTAATACCCTACTCGCAATCTACCCAGTTCTAATGGCTGCAGATATTTTGATTCAAAGATCAAAGTTTATTCCGGTTGGAGAAGATCAAAAGTCCCATATTGAAGTTACAAAACTTTTAGCAAGACGATTTAACTCCAAATATGGAAATACTCTTCCTGTACCAGAAATGCAACTTATCAAACCTTTAAAAATTCTTGGTTTAAAGGGATTAGGAAAAATGAGCAAGTCGGATCCAGATAACGCAATCTTTTTAACTGACTCACCTGAAATTGTTGCCAAAAAAATTAAAGGGGCAGAAACTGCCAACCCGGGAGAAATGACTCCAATTCTTGAGAGTCATTTTTTACTAGCTCGAGAACTGTGTAAAAGTGATGAAGAGTTTGAAAAAAACAAACAATTTGAAATAGATCACTTACTTGGAAAAAAAGTTATGGGTGAGTTTAAAGGCTTTCTTGAAATGCTAGTTGTTAACTTTCTATCAGAATTTCAAGATAAAAGATCTGAGGTATTAAAACAAGAAAATCTTATTGAAGAGATAATTCAACAAGGCAAGAACTTCGCATCAAAAAATGCGAAGGATACCTTAGAGCAGATTAGATTTTCACTTAATAAATAAATATTAGTTAGGCCAGACTTGCTCACCTGTTGTAGCATCGGTCAGGATAATTGCTTTAACAGGGCAAGATTGTGCTGCCATCATTATAATTTCAGCAGTTTCGTTTGCTCCCTCGATGACTACTGCTTTTCTTTCGTCATCTAATTGAAAAACAGTTGGAGCAAATGCGACACAAGAAGCTGCACCAATACAAGTATCTCTAAGAACTTTTACTTTTAAATTACCAATTTGTACTTCTTTGTCCATAAAATACCTTTCTTTATAAATACTTATTAAATACATTATCCATGTTTTTTCGATCAAGGGGTATATCAATTAAAGGTTTACTTTCTAATTGAACATAATGAGACTCAAGAGTTGGCTTCTCTTCAATATAAAAAATACCAAGGGGAATCTTTTTTTCACCAAATTCATGTGCTCTTTCAAAAGCTTTAGTTTTATTTTTAGGATCGTAGGAATCCTCTAAATAATAAACATTATCTTGATAAAATTGATGCGTTAGAATTTTATTATAAGTTTCACATGGCTGCAGGATATCAATAATTGCAAAACCTTTATGTTCGTTGGCTTTTTTTATTATTTCAGTTAATTGTTTAACATCGGAGCCATACGCTCTAGCTACAAATGTAGCACCAGACGCTATTGCCATAACGAGAGGATTAATTGGATTATCTGGATTTCCGGTTGGTGTTGATTTAGTTTTAACTTCGTGTTCAGTTAGTGGTGAGGCTTGGCCTGTTGTTAATGCGTAAAGCCCGTTATCGTGAAGCATGATTGTAATGTCATGGTTTCTTCTTGCTGCATGTATAAAGTGATTGCCACCTTCTCCAAAACAATCGCCATCACCAGTAAAAACAAAAACGTTTAATCTAGTATTTGCAAGTTTCACCCCACTAGCCAGTGGAAGAGGTCTTCCATGTAAGCCTTCAAATGAGGTTAGTTTAGTGAAATTTACTAAGTGCCCGTGACACCCAATTCCTGCAATAATTGAAGTGTTGGTGTTATCCCAGCCATTTTCAATCGCAGCATTTTTAAACGATAACCAGATAGTGAAATTTCCACAACCTGGGCACCAGTTTGGCATGATAGGAGTTGCTAGATCGGCCATTGTTGTCATGTTATTTTTTTAACCTTTCGTTAATAATATCTTTAATATCTTCAACAAAGAAAGGCCTACCATCAAATTTTAGGATTTTGTCAGTAATATCGATTCCGGTGTGTTGTCTGATTAAAATTGCTAATTGTCCTGAATAATTACATTCAAGAATAACCAGTTTTTTGGCATTTTTTAAAATATTAATGATTTCATCGACTGGAAACGGGTTCATCCAGGTTAAATGCAAGTAATTAACATTTGTATATTCTTCTAACGCTTGAATAATAGATCCTTTGTTACTCCCCCATGAAACAATAGTTAAATCTGCGTTTTCGTTTCCATAAATTGTAGGCTTTGGTAAATCGTTTTTGATGAAAGTTTGTAACTTTCTCATTCTTTTATTCATTTGATTGTTTCTATTCTCAATCTCTTCATTCGAAAATCCCTTCTCGTCGTGCTCGTCTGAATTAGCAATAAAGAAATTTCCAACTCCAGGAATTGTTCTTGGTGAAATCCCATCCTCGGTAATTAAAAATCTTTTAAATTCTGGAGAAAATTCTGTTGTCATTTTTCCTCTATCAATTCGGTAGTCTGAAATATCGAATTTTGGAACTGACTGCTCGTGTTCGAGGATATTTTTATCAAGTAAAACAACAACCGGGGTTTGATATTTGTCAGCTAGATAGAAAGCTTCCATAGTCATGTAAAATGCTTCTGTTAGATCACCTGCAGCAAGTACAAGTCTTGGAAACTCGTCTTGATGTGCATTTAAAACAAACAATAAGTCTCCTTGAGAGTTCCAGGTTGGAAGTCCTGTTGCAGGGCCAGGCCTCATTCCTTCAATAATAACTAAAGGTGTTTCGGTAATTCCGGCCAGACCATAACCTTCTGTCATTAGACAAAAACCGCCTCCAGATGTTGCGGTCATTGACCTTGCTCCGGCAAAGGAGGCGCCTATTGCCATTACAATAGCTGAGATCTCATCCTCGGGTTGCTTAAAAATAAATTTAAATTCAGTTTGAAGTTTTGCTAAATTGGAAAGAACCCCTGTTATTGGAGACATCGGGTAAATTGCAGAAAACTGTAAACCCGAAGCAACAGCAGCTAAGGAGACAGAATCGCTACCATTTAAGATCATTCTAGACTCCTTTTTGTGGTTTTGTAATTTAAAGCATGACTCAATTAAATCTTTAAAATTTTCCTGAGCGTATTTATATCCGTGCTCAATTGCTAAAATATCAGCTTTTAATATTTCAGGCTTATCATGATATTCTTCTTCAACTAATGTCTGTAAGACAGTCATGTCCCCTTGCATCATTCCTGCAACAACACCTAGAGCAACCATATTGATTAAGATATCCTGCCCTCCGATTTCATGAGCCATTTTAGATAAAGGAACTGAAAGAAGTTTTACTGAATTTGGCAAAGATTCAACTTTAATTTTAGAGGCACCATCGTATAAAACAAAAGCTCCTTCAGATAAAGAATTTTTATGTTTATGGATTGATTCCTGATTTAAGGCCACCAGAAAATCTGTTAATTTGCTTGGCCCGCTTACTTCTCCGTCAGAAATATTGATTTGCATAACATTATGTCCGCCTCTAATAAGTGAGGGGTATTCAAAGTAATTGTAAATATTGAAACCAGATCTGGTTGCAAACCTTGCAAATGTTAGACCAGAGGATTTAATTCCTTGACCAGCTTGACCAGCAATTTTTAATTTATAAACTTTAGTAGGCATTATGAGAAGCTCTCTGTATAAATTCTATCTGGATGACAGCCATTAGCAAGGAGCAAATCAGTCACATCAGAAATCATATTCCTGTGTCCGCAAAGATAAGCAGAAACTTTATCCGCATTATGATAATCTCTTTTTATAATTTCAGTTATAAAACCTTTATTTCCTTGCCATTCTGAGGTTGGGTCGGCCACACTTATTTCATAACTAAAGTTTGGATATTGTTTTTTTAATTCTTCAAGATGGTCAACCCAAAAAATTTCGGAATCATGAGTTAGTCCAAAATAGAGTTTAATTTTTTTGGTAAATTTTGATTCTTTAAGGGTACAGTCTATCAAACATCGCGTTGCACTCATTCCAGAACCTGTCGCCATAAATAATATTTCTTCAGAACCATCTTGTGGATTGAAGACAAATTTACCAAAAGGACCTAAAAAGTCCATTGAATCACCTTCTTTTAAATTATCGAAAAATTGAGATCCAGGACCGCCAGGCCTTGAGTCAACTAACAAGTCAAAGTGCTTATTATCAGTTCTTGTGGCTATTGAGTAGGCTCTGATAGTGTTTGGTGCTACTTTAACGCTTATATATTGTCCTGGAATAAACTCAAACGGTGAGCTTAATTCAAAGCTGCTGTGATGAAATTTAGATGATAAATTCTTATTCGAAGTTGTCTGAGCAGTTATAAATTTAGGACCCTTTGCTTGAAGTGAGGTTGGAACCAAATCCTTCATTAGGACTTTAGAATCTACAGCCCAGATGTCACTTTTAGTTATTATCAAAGGATTTATTTCGATTTCTTTAGCTTCAGGGATTATATGCTCTAGTTTTGAAAAATGAATTAACACTTTAACAAGCTCATCAATATTTACTTCGCTCTTTTGAATAATTTTGTTTATTTTCGAATTAAGAATTAAGTTCTTGGCTTGTAGATGGTTCATTGGAAGCAAGTGAATATTTTTATCCATTATTATTTCGACAAAAGATCCACCAGCCCCAAATAGTATTAAATAACCAAATACAGGATCAATTTTCATTCCAACAATTACTTCAATCCCGTTTTCTACTTGTTTTTGAATTTGAATCTGTAAATTCTTCATTTCGGTCTTTAATTGAATTTTATTGAAAGCATCTTGAAGTTCCTGGTCGCTTTTAATGCCGGTAATCACTCCCCCAGCATCCAGTTTATGAAGCATTCCCTGGCCTGAAAGTTTAAGGACTATTGGATAGTTATTTTGAGAAACAAATTCTCTAGCCTCCTCAATTTTTAAAATATATCTGGAAGCCGGAGTTTTAATTCCAACATAGTTCATTAATTTATCAGCCTCGATATTTTCTAAAGTTATATGTTTTTCGTTAATAGAGTGTTGGATTATCTTTCTCACTTCATCCTCTTCTTGAATCTTAGAAATTGTTTCATAAGAGTTATCGTGGTCACTGGATGAATTTAAATCAATTGATTTCTTATATCTCCACATAGAACCAATAGCTTTAATGGCTCGTTCAGGAAACCTATAGACTGGAATTTTATTTTTATTCAAAATTTCTTCGCCTTTAGCAATATTTGTACCTCCGATAAACGAGCAAATGATAGGTTTTTTGTATTTCGATGAAACGTAAGAGATGTATTCAGCAGTTTTTTCGATTTGAGTCATTATTTGAGGAGTTAGTAAGAATAGTACATAATCAACATTTGAATTTTCAATTACAATTTCTGCTGAATGCCCATACCTTTCGGCCAAAGCATCGCCCATTAAATCTAGAGGGTCATGAAAACTCGCAGATCTTGGAAGAATTTTTCTAAGTTTTGAAGTTGTAGCTTCGTTAAATTCAATTAAATTTAAGCCTTCTAATACAACAGCGTCAGCGGAAATAACAGCTGGTCCACCGGCATTGGAGATTATTGCTACGTTTGGTCCAGCGGGAATTTGAGACCAAGCAAATGATTTTGTAATATCAAAAAAATCTTCCATACTTGAACACCTAATAATTCCAGCCTGCTTGAGTGCCGCATCTAAAACATCATCCTCGCCTGCAATTGATCCGGTATGTGACTTCATTGCAGAAGTCGCGGCGGATGTTTTTCCCGGCTTAATAATAAAGATTGGGTGTTTTTTAGAAAGTTCAGAAGCAATTTTTATGAATTCAACCCCATTTGAAATAGATTCAAGATACATTCCAATTGAAAAGTTAGATGAATCCCCTTCTCTATCTGAAATAGATTTAAAATAATTTAAAATATCATTTTCATTAATATCGCTTTTATTTCCGATAGTTATAAATTCCCCAAAACCAAGACCGATTGAATTAGCCCAGTCAAAAATACTAGCTGCAATCGCTCCAGATTGGGAAATAAATTTTATATTTCCGACATCCTTAACTGACTCTCCAAAAGTTGCATTAAGCCCAATATTGTTATTTACAAAACCTAGGCAATTAGGGCCTAATAAATTAAGTTCGTTTTCAGAGATAAGTTTCAGCAGTTTTTCTTCTAAAACCTTCCCCTCTTCACCGATTTCTTTAAAACCTGATGCATAGAGCACAATATTTTTAATACCTTTTTGAGCAACCTGAGAGATTACATCAAGCGAGATTTCTGAAGGAAGTGAAATAGCAACCAAATCACATCCGTCCGGAATAGAAAAAATATCGGGATAACACTTTCTGCCATTTATTTCAGTTGTATTTGGGTTAATTGGGTAAATATCTCCTTTGAATCCCGAGTTAATAATATTTCGAAGAATAATTGACCCGACTTTTTCTGGAGTTCTGGAAGCACCTATAATTGCAATAGATTTAGGGTTAAAAAATAAATTTAAATCTTTAGGCATACCTTAAATTTATTGGATTTTAGTATAAATGTAAAGCGGAGATAAGGCTTGAAAATTCATAATATATCCTATAGAATATCGCTACTTACAATATAGAGGAGGAGATGATGAAGAAGACAGCTGTTTTGATTGTCCTTTGTTTCATAGTCTTTATTAGCTTGTCAGTAAATCGACAAGTTGTAAAGGCTGTTTCATTGGTTCCAGAGCCTAACACGGTCTGGATCACAGGTAATGGAGTAACGGACACATTCACGCCGGTCAAAGATACAATATGTTGGGGATACTATATTCAAGGTTATGGATCCAATGTGGTTGTTAAATGGTATGAAACTGCTTCATCGCCTATTACGATGACAGATGCTGGTTGTGAAATATCGACAACTATAACTGTCGCGCAAAGAGCGAGCTGGGCAGCAGCTAAGTACGGACTTAGCTTTGCGTATTCTGAAGTTGGGCCTTCGCCTATTCCGACTAATACTGCAACTTTCACACCCACACTAACACCCACGGAAACACCTACTAAGACTTACACTCCAACAAATACTGAAACTTTGACACCGACAAGCACAGCCACGAGTACGTATACGAATACGGCGACTAATACTGCGACTAGTACTTTCACGTTGACTCCGACAAATACTCCAACGAGTACCCCAACGGAAACACCGACAAGTACAAATACCAGTACGCCTACCAGTTCTTATACAGCAACTGCGACGAATACGGCAACGAGTACTCCGACGTATACTCCTACTAATACCCCAACGGATACTAGTACGAACACACCGACAAATACTCCAAGCAATACTCCGACCAGTACGTATACGAATACGGCGACCAATACTGCAACTAGTACACCAACGGAAACACCGACAAGTACAAATACCAGTACGCCTACAAGTACTTTTACTAATACAGCAACTTCTACTCCAACGAGTACAGAGACGCCAACTAGTACTAATACTTGGACACCTACTCCGACGCTAACGTTTACGTTGACACCAACGGATACAGAAACTAGTACAAGCACCGCAACTCCAACTAGCACGTATACCAGTACGCCTACATGGACGGAAACTTATACGAAGACAAGTACTCCAACGAAAACGTACACGAATACGCCGACTGAAACTGATACGCCGACTGAGACAAATACGTTCACTCCTACTCGGACTTTTACAAATTCTCCAACAAGGACTAAAACTCCAACGCTGGCAGTAACTGTAATTCCAAGTTTATGGTTCAATTGGACGACTGGCGGAGGAGCTTTTGCAGCATATACACCAAAAGCTGGTGATATATGTTGGGGAAATTCAATCGCAGGATATACCTATGTTGTAATTAAATTCAACAAAGCGTACCCAAGAGGTATTTATAATTCGGTAAGTTGTCAGTCTCCTGGAAAAAGTAAGTTGATGGATATAAGGAATTATCTTTACTCAAAAGGTTTGAACTTTTCAATCATCGAACTTCCCTACTACTCTCCAACCAAGACTAGTATTCCAACGAGAACTCCGACGATTTTGCCAAGATTAAACTCTGACTGGACAACGTTTGGTTTATCTGCAAAGTTCAAACCTGAAAAGGGGAATATTTGCTGGGGCAAATCAGTTAATGGAAAAGCGTATGTTGTTGCTACATTCAAAATCAACTTTTTCAATCCAATTGAGATTGTTGATGGGGAATGTATCCTTAGTCCCAGGAACAAGATAACTGATATTGTAAGTTATCTACAGCGTCGAGTTGATTCTAGATATAGAAGCATCTCTTTGCCGTAGATTATGGCGGTGAGGAATTTATTCTTCACCGCTATTTCTTTATAGGCTTTATTCAAATTGACTTTCTGCCCATTTTCTATATAATCTATAGGTTATTGCATATTAAGGAGAAGAGGATGAAACGATACATTGCTTTACTAGTTTTGATATTAGTAATTGCTATGTCGGTTGATAGTCAGGAAACCAAGGCGGCGGCTCAACCACTACCAACTCCAGCAACAAGCTGGACGAGTGGTCCTTCTGCTACCTTTGCTCCCCGTAAGAATTTTATTTGCTGGGGAGATCAAATAGGTTCCTTTATTGGACCAATTGTGGTGAAATTTCACTCGAATCAACCAACAATGACAATGGTTTTTGCTGGATGTGAGTATGCGCCAATGGTTAGTGCAGAACAGAGAGCTGAGTGGGCTTTAGAAGTATATGGAAGATACTTTTCGTATGAAGATGTTGGTTTACCAACTGCAACTCCAACGAACACATCTACCAGTACTAAGACTCGGACTAATACCCCGACCTTAACTAAAACACCATCAAAAACTCCGACTCCTTCATTAACTTTAACGCCTTCTGAAACACCGACGGAAACTGAAACTCCAACCGAGACAATGACTCCAACCGAGACAATGACTCCAACGGAAACACCCACTCGAACGTATACAAAAACTAGAACTTATACTCGAACACCTTCGAGTACAAGAACTAGAACGTATACAAGAACCCCGTCCAATACTAGAACCCCAGTCCCGCCTAGTCCCACTCTTTACAGAGGTATAAGGTCCATAGTCGTTAACTGGTCAAGTAATGGAAAAACGGTAAATGTGGTTCCCAGTTATAGATGGACCTGTTGGGGTACGATTAACGGCGTGAAGGATGTTGTAATCTTTTACAGGACGGATTATTCCTATCCAGAGTCAATTAACGGTGCTTGTCAAATCAAAAATGTGTATGATATTGCACAAATTTGGAATTATTGGCAATTTAAAACCGGTAGAAAATGGACTCAAATGTCTTTGCCCTGATTTATATAATGGCGATATGTAGAAATACATATCGCCATCTTCGTTTTATATACATTGACGAGAAGATACTATAAATATATTATAAAAATATGCCTTCATTAGAGCAACAGCCATCAGGTTTAGAGATTTCAAAAAAAGAAAAATTAGAAAGATTAGAAAAAAGCCTTTCTTCATCTGAAAGAGCTGGACTTATAAAAAGATGGAGAGATGTTTCTAATAATTCTGAAGCAAAAGAAAATTTAGCTGCATTTGCTAGACTTGGAATTAATGTTGGTATCACAATAGCAGATATGGTTCCAGGAGCTGGTGAAGCGACGGAGACTGGTTTAAATGTACTTAGATTGGCAGGGAATGTTTACCCTTGGTTAAGAGAAATTCACCCAACAAAAAGTTTAAGTGCTACAGAAACTATTGCTGTTCAAGCCCTCTCCTCACCTGCCGAACTTGCTAGTTTGGGTACAGCTCCAACCTACCTTATAAATACTATTAGACAAACTTGGGCTGACTATAAAGCCGGTAATTTTTCTAAACTAAAATATGTTGCAGGATATTTAATAACTGGAGATACAGATTACTATAATAAATTAAAAGAGAATTCAAGCAATCTTGATACTGCTGCAGGACTCTTTAAGAAATAAATATGGATTTAAAAATGCAAAAAATTGAAGCAATAAAAACATTACTTGAGTTTTCATTACTTTTTAATAATAAAGTAAAAGCTGAAATTATAAATAATTTAAGCAAATTTACTGAACCTGAAATCGAAAGCTTAGGAAAACTACTAGCAATAGAACATGAGAATAGATCTTCTCTCGATGAAGCAACTATCAAATCTTATATTGAAAACTTTAGCAAAACTTACGGAAAAAGGCACTAATTATACTGATAATAGAATGGATTATCTTAGTTGCTACTCGCTATCTAGATTTAACACTATTAATTTATTAATAGTCTATCCAGGAAGTTAATTCAAGTTCAGTAAGATCTTCAATTGTATCAACAAATTCTTCCATGTGGCTCACCATGATAATTGGTCCAGCATACTTGTTTACTGCTTTAGCAATAATTGGAAGATGTCTAAAGTTGATGTGATTAGTTGGCTCATCTAAGATTAAAATTCCAGGCTCTTGAAGCATAAATCGAGCATAACAAAGTAAACCTTTTTGACCTTCAGAAAGAGATGCGATTTTGTTATTTAATATAGCCCCGTTTAGTAAAAATTTAGCAGCCACAGCGTAGACTCTTTGTGGTTCTTTAACTTGAGCGACATTCATCAAAGACTCAAAGGCGGTTTGGCTATAGTCTAGCTCTGAAAAATCTTGGCTATAGTAGCCAACTCTAATTTTTGGATTAATATCGGCAGTTTGACCGGAAACAATACTTTTTAATAATGTGCTTTTGCCAATTCCATTTGGACCTTTAATTAAAAGTCTATCCCCTTTGTACATCTCTCTAAAAGATGGTTTACTCATTCTAATAACATAACCTGCAAATTCTTGACTTGGGATAAAGAAATCAGAAATAGTTTTATCATCTTTTCTCATTTCAACCATATCTTCCCTATCCTCAGCAATGTCTTCTCGGATTCTTCTAGCTAATTGACTCATTTGGACACTCTTTCCTCCAAGTTTGTTTACTTTTTCAAACCTCTCTTTAATGCTTCTTTCAAGTCTAGCGTTTTGAAGTTGATCTCTTTTTAACTTAGCTGCAATTTCTTCCATAACGTCGTAATAGTTTCCTGCAAATTGCTCTACTTTATGAGTTTGAGCATCCAGATTTAAAACTCCATCGGTAAAGCTATTTAAGAATGGTGCGTCGTGAGAAATTACGATACAGGTTTTTTGATAATTAATAAGAAAGTCAGTTAGGTGCTCGATTCCCGCTTTATCTAGATTGTTGGTAGGTTCATCTAGAAGAAGGATGTCAGGATTTGAAAATAAGGCAAAAGCAAGAAGAAGTCTAGCTTTCTGGCCCCCAGAAAGTTGAGCCACTTCTTTTTCAAGAGGAACTTCTAGATTTACAACTCTAAGTATTTTAACAATATTTCCTTCGTCACCTGGCCTAAAACCTGAAATACCGGTTCTAAAATAGTCTACAACAGAGAGACTAAGTTTTTCATGAGCAATCATTTGCTCAGAAATACCAACAGAAGCCCCGTTTTCAAGGTGAATTTTCCCACTTTGAGGGGTTAATTTTCCGAGTAATAACTTAAAAAGGGTACTTTTACCAGCTCCGTTTTGTCCCATAATTGTGACAATAGAGTTTTTTCGTACTGTAAAAGTGGCCTCATCTAAAATGACCTTTTTCTCGTTATATTGGTATGAAACTTTATCAAACCTTATGATTACATTATCTTGTGCCATCGCACTATTTTACCAGAAAATAGGTCTTTTTTAACCCTTAAAAGTTAGTTGACAAGTAAGCAGAAAGTGATATTAATTTTAGTATGGACTTATATTTGTTACAGAAATTAAATCAAATCAAGGAGACTCAAGACGAAAATCTTGATCCTATTGAAATAGGCTATGAGTACAAAGTTGTTAGAAACTTTTATACAACAACATTTCTTGATAATTTATCAGGAGGTTTCTCGGATGTGTCCTTATTTGAAAAAACTGTTAAAGAAGAGGAATCAAATGGCTGGGAATTACTAAGAAAAATAGATAATAATAGACTTAAGTTTAAAAGAAAATTGAATACTCCCTTCCCACCTTATCCAAATATTAACCCCTATAGAACAACAATTAATTATAATGTTAATAAAAATGTATGGCTTATTTCCCTTGCTTTACTTATCGTAGTGTTCGTATTTGCTTTCTTTTTATATTTGTATTCCTAGCCTTTAAAGCTAATGTGATGAAGTTTTTCTACTTACTTTTTTTTACCACTTTATTTCTCCTTAATATCTCTACCGCAATTGCAGCTTCTGAAAGATTTACCTCTATTGACTCGGAAATCTACATTAGAAAAGATGGAGTTTTAGAAGTTACTGAAAACCTTACTGTTTTAGCAGACAATCAAAAGATTCTTCACGGAATTTATAGAGATTTTCCTCAAGTTTATAACGACTCGTTATTTAAAAAATCTTTAAAAAGTTTTAGCGTTATGTCTGTATTAAAAGATGGTTCTGAGGAACCTTATTCTTTAATAGGTCTAGATAATGGAACTAGAGTCAAAATAGGTTCGCCCGATTTGTATGTTACACCTGGAAAACATACCTATACAGTTAAATATCAAACAGCTGATCAGTTAGGATTTTTTAACAATTACGTTCAGTTATATTTTAATATTATAGGAAATGATTTTTTACTTGATGTCGATTCAGTGACAGCCAAAATTAATTTTCCTGAAACAATAAACCCGAATAGTATAAAATTTTGGTCTTTTTTAGGTCCACAAGGTTCGCTTGAGGAAGGAAATTATTTTAAATTTACTGACAATACTCTAATTATTAAATCAGGCAGGAAGTTAGCTCCAGGAGAAGCCTTCACAGTAATGGTTCAATTTCCAAAAAATGTGGTTGAACAACCGTTTTATAAGAAATATCTACCAGCTTACCTCACATCAAAACAATCTTTATTTGGAATTGCTTACCTAACCATATTCTTAATTTTATTTAAGATCTTTAACCGAAGGTATCATTCAAAAAGATGTGTGATGGATAATCCCCCAGTGATGTTTGACTTGCCAAAAAATCTCTCTGCTAGCTCAATTGGATTTATAAATCAAGTTGAGGGCAATAATCTTAAAAGTGACTTTGTTTCAATTGCAATTCTTGAACTTGCCATTAATGGTTATATCCAAATTACTGAGGACAATAAAGGAGTAAAAGCCTATATTCTTACTAAAACCAATAAATCACCGGACGATTTATTGGAAGATCAACTTTTTGTCTATGAAACAATATTCGAGGATAAAGACTCTTTAAAGTTAATTACTTCTAGATATAATGAAAAAATAGGCTTACTAGCCCTAGAAAATATTTCAAGTTATCTAAAAACCTATAAAAAATACTACACTAACGAGTTTATAACCTACTTTATTGCTTTAAGTGCTTTTGTTTTGTTTTTAATCTCAAATTTTATTATTGTTAATTCCGAATATCTTTTCCTCGCCAATTCGATGTACCCTAGCACTTTTATTCTATTTTTAACATACAATTTTATATTTTTTCCATTAGGATACAAAATCTACCTCGATTATAAATCTGGAAATTTGAATAATACCTTTACAGTTTTATGGATGTTATCAAAAACTGTGTTTCTAATTATTGGTCTTGCTACTCTTTTTGTCTACTCAGTAGAATCCTATACTTTGTTTGGGGCTTTAGCTCTTACTTTTGGTCTATTTTTAATGAGTATTACATTTAAAAGAAGAGCAATGCCGTCCCCAGAAACCTGCGACAATATCAACCATATAAATGGTTTTAAACTTTTTGCACAGTCTCAAGATGATTATTTAAGCGCTGTTAAAATGGATTTACCTCAGAAGTTTAATATGTACGAGAAATACTTGCCATTTGCTTTAGCTTTAGGACTTGAAACTGTTTGGAGTGAAAAATTCAAAAGTATCATTGATGAAGTAAAGCAATTAAATTTACCGCATTACAATAATTGGTATGTGGGTACGAGTAGTTTAAGTTCATTTAATTACTCAGAATTTAATAAAAACTTTAGCACCAGTATTTCTTCAGCTCAAATTGATCCGTCAACTGTAAGTTCTTCGGGAGGGTTTTCAAGTGGAGGTTCATCTTCAGGAGGAAGTTCTGGAGGTGGTGGAGGCGGCGGAGGTGGAGGAGGATGGTAAAAATATCTAGCTTCTAATTATTATGGCTGATCATGTCGATCTAGAACCTGTTTTATTACAGGCTATAAATGAGAAAGTATAAAAGGTGTTATTACAAATCAAAAATTCAATCGAAGTAGCATGTATATATATATATATTACTAATAAATTAGATCTTCTTAATAAAACCTATTCTTGAGTGTCCGGAAGGATAAAAAGATTTAAATTCGATAAAACCCTCGTACCCCATTTTTTTATAAAAATCCTTACCCTCGTATTCAGATGTCCAAGTCCAAATATATTCGACACCTTTACTTTTCATTTCTTCCTCTAATAATTGAAGAAGGTTACTTCCAATCCCCTTCTTTCTAAAGTCTTTTTCAACTAAAAGATCAGTAAGGTAGAAGTATTTTCCGTAACCAGAATCTTGTTTCATTGCTAATCCGCTCGAAGAACCGATATAGATACCATCTTGAGTTGCAACAAAACCAAATCTTTCTTGCTTCTCGGGAGGATTTCCATACTCTAGCCTATTTTCATCAAATGCAGCTAATTCTCGCTTGTATTCTAATTCAGTCATATCTCTGAAAACATATTGAATATTCATAATAAAATCATACAGGAAAAAATTTATGGCTGGGAGCCAGGGATTCGAACCCCAATAACTGGTACCAAAAACCAGAGTCCTGCCGTTAGACGAGCTCCCAAACACCGTTATATTATACTAAAAAAGATAAAAATAAGAAACAAACAACCTTTTTCGAATTTAAGTTAAAATGGTGTTATGAATCCATATTTTACCAAAGCTATAGTATTGTCCAAAGAATTAATAAAATCAGGTTTAAATGACTCCCCTAGCCTCCTAAAACTTACAATTAAACTTATTAATCCAGAAATTAAGCCTTTTAGACCAGGGCAATTTGTTACTTTTAGAATTTCTGAAGGAATATTTAGAGCCTATTCAATTGCCTCAGATTACAAAAATTTCTCGGAATATTCTTTTCTAATATCAATTGGTCATGAAGGTATTGGGGCTAATTATTTTAAATCTATCGAAGTTGGTGAGGACGTTGATTTTCTAGGGCCCAATGGACATTTTAAAATTGAATCCCCAGTTTCGGATAATATTGTCATTCTTGCAACAGGAACCGGAATTGCACCCTTTATACCAATGCTTGAATTTCTATTTGATAATAACTGTAATTCTAAAATTGCCTTAATCCACGGAATAAAAAACGAAGCAAACTTAAACTTTTACCAAAAAATCCATAAAGAGTTAGGTGAAAAATGTGAAAATTTTATCAGCTATATGTATGTTTCAAGGCCCGAAACATCTTCCAATCTATTTATCAAAGGAAGGGTTTCTGATGAAGTTAAAAAACTTGATCTAATAAAACATATAAAAACTCAATTCTACCTATGTGGCCACCCTGATATGGTTTCAGAAGTCACTGAGTATTTATTACAAGCCGGTATTCCAGAGAGAAACATTATTTCAGAAGTTTTTACTTCCCCAGGTTTCTATCAAAGAGAAAAATAAATTCTTTTATGCTAATATTTAAACATGGCAAGTAAATCAAAGTCTACAGAAAATCTGGAGTTAGTCGGTCACTTTGTACATCTTACAGGTATTTTTCTATCTTTTTTGGGTCCTTTAATTTTGTACTTAATGTATAAAGATAAAGCTAATGATTTTGTTAAATCTAATATAATTGAAGCGTTAAATTTTCAACTTACAGGATTGGTTGCTCTTTTTGTTTGTATTATTATTCCGATTTTAGGCTGGTTCCTTCTACTCCCAATCGTTTCTCTTATTTTACTAATTTTACCTATCTTAGCTACAATCGAATCTGCGAACGATAGAAAATATAAATACCCAATTAAAATTGAATTTATAAAGTAATGACTAGAACACTAAAACCAAACATTCACAGATTTACATCACTTTTAGAACACTCTAGAATTTTAATCTTATACATGGCTTGGATTATTGCCATTGTTGCATTTTTAGGAAGTATTACTTTTTCTGAAATTCTAAAACTAACTCCTTGTAAATTATGCTGGATTCAAAGAATTTGCATGTTTCCTTTAGTTTTTATTTTAGGAGTAGGAATTGTTTATAAAGATGAAAAAGTTCCTTTTTACGTTTTACCTCTATCTTTAACTGGCTTAGCCATTTCTTTTTACCATGTTCTTTTATATAGAGGTTTGGTACCTGAATCTAAAGCTTTGTGCGAAGCTGGTATTTCATGCACGACCAAATACATTGAATTTTTCGGATTTTTAAGCATACCAGCCCTCTCCTTTTTAGCATTTTTAGCCATCTCAGGATTAATGTTTTATTATCACTCCCTTAGACATAGCCATCAAACTGAGTAATGACAACTGCTGCCTTAATTTTTCCAAACCAATTATTCAAAAGTTCTGATCTTTTTAAATTGTCTGAGAATATTTATTTAATTGAGTACACTTTATTTTTTGGTGAGAGTAAAAATATCTCTAATTTTCACAAAAATAAAATTGTTTTGCACAGAGCTTCAATGAAACATTACTATGAAAATATTTTATCTAACTATAAGCCTCATTATATCGACTATAAAAATACCGATTTCGATTCAATATTCTCTAAACTTGGGTCGATTAAGAAACTCTATATTTATGAACCAAAGGATTTCTTAATTGAGAAGAGAATTAAAAAATACTGCAAATTAAATGATATAGAGTTAATCCAGATTGAAAACCCTTCATTTCTAACTCCACCAAGTGTTTATAATGAATATTTTGAAAAACATAAATACTTTATGACCCCATTTTATATTGAGCAGAGAAAGAGATTGAAGGTTCTAATTGATAATAATCAAAAACCCCTTCACGGAAAATGGACCTTTGATACTGAAAACCGACTCAAACTCCCAGCCACAATTGAGGTACCTGAAACAAAAATATTTGGAAATAATTCCTATGTAAAGGAAGCAAAGGAGTATGTAGATTCTAATTTCTCCCAAAATATAGGTACTCATGAAAATTTCATCTACCCAATTAATCATGCAGAGGCATTAAAAGCTTTACATGAATTTTTAAAGGAAAAATTAAATGATTTTGGTCCCTACGAAGATTCAATTTCTCAAAAGCATGTCTTTAATTTTCATAGTGTTCTATCCTCTTCTTTAAACATAGGGCTTTTAACTCCTTCGGAAGTCTTAAAGGAAACACTAAAGTTCGCTGAAGAAAACAAAGTACTCTTTTCTTCACTGGAAGGTTTTATCAGACAAATTATCGGGTGGAGGGAATTTATGATGATTGTTTATGTTAGAGATGGGGTAACAGAAAGAAACTCCAACTTTTTTGAGCATAAAAGAAAATTACCAAAAAGCTTCTATGACGGTACGACAGGCATAAAGCCAGTTGATGACACCATTAAAAAGGCTTTAAAGTATGGTTATTCACACCACATTGAAAGATTAATGATTCTAGGAAATTTCATGTGTCTTTGTGAAATTGATCCCGATGAAATATATAGGTGGTTTATGGAATTTTATATTGATTCTTACGACTGGGTAATGGTTCCTAATGTTTATGGAATGAGCCAGTATGCTGACGAAGGATTAATTACAACCAAACCTTATATCTCCTCTTCTAACTATATTCTTAAAATGTCGGATTATAAAAAAAATGAAGATTGGTGTGAAATATGGGACGGATTGTTTTGGAGGTTTTTACACAAAAATAAAAATAAAATTTCTTCTAATTCTAGAATTGGAATGCTTGTAAAAACAAATTCATTTGAAAAAGTTAAAGACAAAATTAAAATTGCTGATGAATTTTTAGATAAATTGAAGTAGTAAAGCGATGGGGATTTTGTGTTTTCACACAAAATCCCCATTTAAAATTACCTCACTCCTTTAAAATAACAATTGTGACATATCGCTATCCCCTCAATATTTCTTGTTGCTACAGGTTTATCTTTATGGCAACCTGAACATTTCTGAAAATATTTAGGGTTAAAATAAGACCTCTTACTTCGGCAAGTAGAACATAGAAGTTCCCCTAGATAGCGAGAAAGCATTGGCCTCTCTTTACCGCACCCTTCACAAGGGTTTCTGGGTGCAAAGTTAGCTCTGTAACAACATTGGCAAATACCGTAGCCCTCAGGCGAACGCATAGCTGGACGCCTAAACCTGCCACAAATTCCACAGTTTTCCCATCCAACCTTGTTTAAGTACTTAAAGAAATCCAAACACTTGCGACATACTAATTTCTTAGTAGTTCTGTTCTTAAACACCATTCCACCAGGATCGCCGCATTTAGAACAAATACCGATCTTAGGCATGGCAATCTCCTCCTTAAATATTATAGGCTGATGTATTTTATATTAATATGGAAAAATGTCAAATTTAGGAGAAAAAAATAATGGTGGGCCCACTAGGATTCGAACCTAGGACCTTTCGGATGTAAGCCGAATGCTCTAACCAACTGAGCTATGAGCCCCCAATTTAGTATTTTAACACAGATTATCTGTGGTCGCCAGAACCTTGAAGAGTATTGTTTTCTTGTCTCTTTTTAAGCTTATCGTAGTTTTTAGAGGCAACTTCACCCATATCTAATCCAAATTCAGAGGCCACCATCGCAACATACCATAACACATCACCTAGCTCTTTTTTTATATCATCCCTATGTTCATCAGATATAACACCATCAGAATCTCTCATAATTTTTTTAACTTTATTTGAGATTTCTCCAGCCTCGCCGGTTAGACCTAAAGTTGGATAATATGGATTGGACCCGACTTTTGGATAAATAGCTGTCTCTTTAGCACCTTCTTGATACTGGGTAAAAGTTAAATTTTCCATAAAAACCTTTCAAGTTAAAACTGATTCTATATTTTCACTTACAAGAGTAAATTGCAACAACTTTATAATCGATAGGACCAAATTTTTGAATTAAATTTAAACAACCAAGACTATCAAACTCTTTTCTATCTATGTCCAAACTAACTACAACATAATCTCTGGAGTCGTACGGGTCTCTTAAAGTTTTACCGTTATAAAACATAGAGAATGCTTCAATATTATTAGGTACAAAAACTTTTTTTTGAGGATCTGTTTGATTTAAAAAACTAGCTGCATCATAAAAGTAGGTTCCACCGTTTTCATAAATCCCATTCTCAATTGCCGATTTAGTCCCTCCAAGAAGCGGATTGTAATATGCAGAATATTGAGGGTTATAAATAAAGGAAATAAACACAACAAAAATAAGTGAAAAAATAACCGCAATGTTTTGAAATCTTTTTGAAGTTGTAGTCAAATAAACTGATGAAATTAAAATAATTGGTTGAAAGAAAACTAAAGAATACCTGTCTATCTTTTGATCTGAAACCGATAGAGATACTAAATAAATCCCAATTAGTAAGAATAAAATTAGTAACTCGAAGGATTTAATTTTCTTAATATTATAAATTGCAATTGCAAATAAAAATAAAATAATCGGTGAAAGTTTAAAAGGCAACACTACTAAATAAAAAAATTTATTAAGAAAGGGAGATAGAAGATAAACCCGAGGATCCTCCCCTACTGCGTGTATAATGCTATCTATAATTTTTCCTGAAGTTTGAATAGGCTCAACCCAAAGAGATGGAAAGAGAACAAAAATTGTAGTTAAATAAAAAATAAAGTAATAGATAGTAGGTTTAAATTGTCTATTTTTCAAAAAATCTTTAACTAAAACCAATAAAATTACTGGACCTATAACAACCGAGGTAACTTTGGTTAATACTGCTAAAGCTAGAAAAACGCTTGATAAGGCTAAATTTCTATAGGTCCTATTTTTAAGCCAATAAAGAATATAAAGCACGGAAGTAAAACCAAATACAACCTCAAAGGATGTGAGGTGAAACCACCTATTTATACCGATAAAATAAGGCTCAACTGCTATAAATAAAAAGTAAAATATAGCAGATTTTTCACTCCAGATACTTTTAATTAAATTTACTTGTAAAAAAACAGTAAGAAGTACGACAACAACCATGCCTAATTTTGAAAATAAGTTAAGCAATGGAAAGATATCCCAATCAAAAAGATCAACCTTATAGTCTGTAAAAGTATATTGATAAGAATAGAAACTTTGCCTAATTGCAGAGTTTACAATCATTAGAGTAACTCCAGGGTGATACTTTTGGTAGGTATCAGAAAAGTCTCGATCTTTCAAAGCTTGCAGAAAACCCTCAGATCTAAGAAACCATCTAACTGAGTCATTATTAGTATGATCATAACCTAAAGAATCAAGTCTAAAAAAAAGATAAATTAATGTAATCGCAATTAATTTGTATTTAAATTCTTTTACCCGACCTAAAATTTTCATAAAAATGCTTGTTGTATTTAATAAAATTATACATGCCTATAATATATAAAAGGGGATGGGGATTTTTGCAGAGCAAAAATCCCCATATTTTAAAAGTCTAGTTGTTAGGTCGTGGATCATCAACTGAATGCCACCAATAATCTACGCAGCGGGTAAAATAATATGTATATTTTTTACCTCTTCGTGCAAAAGACTTTAGCGCATTCTGCTTTTTGGTTCCGAATTTAGCTAATAATTCCTCGTAAGTTCCTTCGAACACGACTTCACGAACCCATACAGAATCCTCGACAGATTTGACGACTAAGCGGTACTTGCCGACATCGGGGGAAATTCTCATATACAACTCCCTCTGATTCTCGAGTAATGTTTTATATTTTACAATAAATTATGATTATTTAACGAAAGTTAAAGCCACACCTTTTTTACCGATTCTTCCAGTTCTTCCGATTCTGTGAATGTAATCAGCATAAGTTGCAGGCTCATCGTAGTTAATAACGTGTGAGATGTTTGGAACGTCAATTCCTCTTGAAGCAACGTCTGTTGCAATCAAAATCTCAATTTCGCTTTTTTTAAAAGAACTTAAAATCCTCATTCTTTGACCAAGAGACTTATCTCCGTGGAGAGCATCGACTTTATGACCTTTGTTTTGTAAAGCAAGTGCAAGATCATCAGCTCCTCTTTTGGTTTTAGCGAATACAAGTACTTTATCAAACTCTAATCCGGCTAAAAGCTCGTGTAGTGTTTCTAACTTACCTTTTGAATTATTGATCTTAACAATGTTTTGTTCAACATTTTTAGCAGCAGACTGTTTTGCAATCTCGATTGTAACAGGATTTCTAAGTAAGTTTGATGCAACATCTCTAATTTTAGAGCTCATTGTAGCTGAGAAAAATAGTGATTGTCTTGTATCTTTAAGATTAGAAATGATTAATTTAATATCATTAATGAATCCCATGTCTAACATTTGATCAACCTCGTCTAAAACGATAATGTCAAAATCAGCAAAGTTAATTTTTTTAGATTTGTAATGGTCGATAAGTCTTCCAGGTGTTGCAATAACAAGTTGAGGATTTCTGCTTAAAAGTCTGATTTGAGGTGCATAAGAAGCTCCTCCAATAACTAAAGCGTCTCTAACTGAAGTACCTTCCGCGAAAATTTTGTATTCTCCTTGAATTTGATTAACTAATTCTCTTGTAGGAGCAATAATTAAACATCTCTTAGTAGTATCGCTCATAAGTAAACTTAATACAGGAATCAAAAAGGCTCCTGTTTTACCAGATCCTGTAGAAGCAAGACCTAGTAAGTCTTTCTTATCTAGAATTGAAGGTATAGTTTGAGATTGAATTTTAGTAGGATTTTTATAATTTCTTGAAGTGATATTTCTAAGAATTCTAGGATGTAAGCCTAAATCAAAGAATGTAACGTTTGTATCGTAAATATCATCTTGAGTAGTTTGTACAGGCTCAGCTTTAGAGATGTACATGTCATGCTTTAAGTTTTCAGTATTGTAAGGATTTGATCTTCTATTTCCTCCATCTTTATTTCCAAATGAGGAGTTTCTATTTCCACCAAATCTTGAGCCACTATTATTAGAAGGTCTAAACCCCCTGTTTTTAAAGTTATTTTTTTTAAACATATTTATTTTCTATGGGATGGAGCAAAAAATGAGATGAGACAATTAAAATTCAAATCTTTCTTGATCTATCCGATCACAGGAGAAACTATATCATACAATCTCAAAATATCCTAATTTTATAGGATATTTTGAGATAAGAGATAAATAATCCTTAATGGTGGGGAGGGTGGGAGTTGAACCCACATCGCCGGTTTTTCAGACCGGTGCCTTGACCACCTTGGCTACCGCCCCATTTTGGAGCGAGAAACGGGGTTCGAACCCGCGGCCTCCTCCTTGGCAAGGAGGCGCTCTACCACTGAGCTATTCTCGCGATTACACAGGTATTATATCAAATATTTAGTTCAATTCTTCCTAATTTGGTGCGCAGAACAGGACTCGAACCTGCACGGGTTTAACCCCACAACGACCTCAACGTTGCGCGTATACCAAATTCCGCCACCTGCGCATAATTTAACATTATACAACTATTTAGCTGGAGTTTTCTTTTTAGCCGCTATTATTCTCCTACAAAACTTAGGCCAATTTTTAAAAGGGACATCTGTTACAAGGGCTATTGCCTCATCTTGGGAAAACCCGCCTTCATTTAATAAAGTATTAAAAGAATCCACACCTGTTGAAACGCAAGATTCGTACTCGTCAATTGAAATTTTTTGAATATAGTCTTTCCAAACATCTGGAAAATCGGGATCTTTTAAGCCGCCGTATCCTCCGTGTTTACTATAATATCCATTTTCAAAAAATATCTTACTTCGTGCCTTTTTCCCTCCCTTAACTTGCGCCAAAAGCTCATCTTTAACTCTTTCTAAAGACGAAAAATTAAGGTAATTTCGTAAATTCAGCTCGATTTGATAGGGAGTTGCTGAGGCATAATTTTCAGGGTAAATAATAGACGAACGATCGAAAATACGATTCTCAATTATCTCCTCAATCATACTATTTTTAACATGCTCCCTTTCATGCACCAGTATTCGTTCATGGAATAATTCAAATAAGCTTCTAAACGGAGGGGCCAACTCCTCCACACCTGCGTGATTAAAAGTTAAATAAACTTCTTCAGGCTTAGAATCTTCAGTAAGTCTAGTTAATCCAGTAGTTTTAAACCCACCCAAGCTCATATTCGACCAAAAGTTTTTATCAGAACTTTGACCTTGAGTGTAAATTTGAGCGGCAGCAACATCATTTGCATCAATATCAAATGAAAAAGGTCCTAGTTTTACAGCAACTTTAGCATCTGTATCAAGGACAATTTTTGTTAAATGGGTAATCAGATCCCTATCGTCTTTAAATTTTTCTCGGAGTTTTTTCATATTTTTGCGATTTTCTAAGAAACTATCTATTACTAAAGAAAATATGTTTTCTTGTTCAGAGCTAAAACCGTATTGAGTCTTAAATTTATTAAAAATAAACATTAACTCATCTTTTGAAACATCCGGCTCAACATTAATCATTCTCTCCATAAAAGTTCTACAAATAGCTATTGCCTCCTGTTGTCTTAATAAAGATGATTTGTATTCTTCAAGCGCTTGCTTTCTTGTGACTTTAGGACTGGATTTAACCTTTTCTAACTCAATTTTTGGGTCAAAAGAGTCATTGAGTGGAGGGTTGTCTAATAACTCCTGTTTGAAATCAATATTTAACAGTTTAGATAATTCCGATTTATTAATTTTTCCAAAATATTCTTTAACTTTAAGCGCCTTGTACTCCACAAATGAAGAGATTTTCCCCTTTTCTCTTTCAGAGGGTTGGATGTATTCTGGATTATTAGAAATTGTAGACATTAATTTAACCATTTCATCTTATGCAAAATTACTTTAACAACTTCTGAAAGAACAAAATACGAAAGAACCACATAAATAATTATCTTCAGGATATCCATATTTAACGGTGTAAATCCTAAAAATGTGTTGATTGAAGGATGGAAAACAGCTAAAACCGCCCCTATAGCAGTAATTACAGCAACAATGCTTAAAAATAAAGAAGGCCTTGAAGATCTTAAGAAAAAGCTTGGGGATCTTAATGAAAAAATGATAACAATTTCAGTTAAAACAGAAGTTAAAAACCATGCCGATTGAAGAATTGGCTCACCGAAAGTTCTAAAGTAGAAAAAAACTATAAAATCAAAAATGGTTGAGATTGCTCCCATAACCATTGTGATACTAATTAATCTCGTGAAATTTGATTTAGAAGGTCTTTTTAAATCAACTTGATCCACATTATCTGTTGAAACAGACATTAAAGGGACATCAGAGACGAAATTTAAAAGTAAAATTTGAATTGGTTTTAAAGGCAAGTAGCTCACAAAAAAAGTAGATGCTAACATAGCGAAGTAGTTTCCAAAGTTTGAAGAAATTGTAATCTTTATGTATTTAGTTACATTATAGAAAATCTTTCGACCCTCAAGAATTCCATCAACCAAAACATTTAAACTTTTTTTAGTTAGAATAATATCAGCGGAGGATTTGGCAATATCTGATGAGTTAGAAACAGCAATTCCGACATTTGCGAGTTTAAGTGCTGGAGCGTCATTAATACCGTCGCCTAAATAACCAACTTGATATTTAGTTTGAAGAGTTTTGATTATTTCATACTTCTCTTCGGGCGAAACTCTACAAAACACTTTAGTGTTAAAAATAGCGTTTCGATAGTCCTCTCCCTTTAGTTTTGAAAGCTCGGTAGAGGAAATGACATCTTGAATTGAATTAGCTAAACCTAATTTCTCAGCTATGTAATAAGAAACCTCTTTACTATCCCCAGTCAAAATTTTTACTGCAATGTTTAAATTCTCAGCCTTTGCAAGAGCTTCAACGGCCGAAAATCTTAGCGGGTCTTCAAAAGCTACAGCTCCGCAAAGCGTTAAATCTTGTTCATCTGACTCATCAAAGATGTCTTTTTTAATCTTGCTATACCCGATAAGTAAAACTCTATTTCCCCTGCTACTTTGATCTTTATTAAAAGCAATTAATTCTTTTCTGTCTTTTTCAGTAATATGGTCAAATTTCGAAACAATCTCAAACGCACCTTTAACAATCAAAATATTCTCATCTTTAAATTTAATTAATTTGGAGGATCTTCTTCTTAGGGGATCAAAAGGTATTTCCGATAGCTCCTTATATTTGTATTTGTAGTCACAAAAGGAAAGGATGGCCTCATCAAACGTATCCAAATTCCCCTTTTGAGAAACTGAGAAGTAAGCTAGTTTTAAAACATCTTCATCGCAAAATGAAACATGACCGGATACTTTCATTTTATTCTCAGTTAAAGTTCCCGTTTTATCAGTGCACAAAACTTCAATCCCGCCTAAATCCTCAATGGAGGTGAGTCTTTTCACCAAAACCTTATTTCGATAGAGCTTTAAGGCCCCATTTGAAAGCGAAAAAGTGATGACTAAAGGCAATGCTTCAGGAATTACTGTTACAGCAAGAGCTACAGAAAATAGTAAAAATTTAGGTAAGGTATCAAAGTTATAAAAATAATTAAAGAGCACAGCTCCGGTTAGAGTAATGGAAACAAGTTTTAAGATAAAATCACTTAACTTCTTGGATTCTTTTTCGTAAATACTCTCCCCAACAGTAGATGTAGAAAGTTTGGAAATATTTCCAATTCTAGATGAAGGTCCGGTATAAACCACAATAGCGGTTCCATAACCTTTGATTACAGAAGTCCCAGAAATTAAAAATGGATCTGAGTCTTTAGTTTGATGGATTGATTTATAAGCGGGTTTGGATTCCCCGCTAATAACAGACTCATTTAGATATAAATCATTTGATTCAACTAACTTTAAATCTGCAGGAATAATATCCCCAGCTTTAAATTCAACTAAGTCACCCGGAACCAATTCCTCATGATCAATCGAGTACTTAACTCCGCCCCTAATAACACAAGTTTTGTAGGCCGAGTATTTTTCTAATAACTTTGCAGTTTTATCAGATTTATATTCTTGGTAGAAACCTAAAGTTACATCAAGAACTACAAAGAAAAGTATAAAAAGAGCGTCAATATATTCTTTTAGAACAAGGGAGAAAAGGGCTGAAAAAATTAATAAAAAAACAAAAACATTAAATTGAGAAAGAAATAGTCTAAAAACGGAGCTCTCTTCTTTATGAATTCTATTAAAACCAAATTTCTTATGATTTATGGCAACTTGCTCTAAAGTTAAACCTTTTTTTAAATCACTAGAGAATTCATTAGCTAAATTTTCAACCTTATAATTAAGTAAATTCAACATAACTATAATTTATTATATAGATAAAGTATAATTTTTAATATGATAGATTTCGACCTTTTAACAGAAATATCAAAGAATGTTCATAAACATTTGGGATCAAAGTCATTCCTTCAAGTAAATTCAACTGAGCTTGATTTGTTAAATCTTTTAAAAGAAACCGATCTTAAAATTAAAAATACAGAAGGATTCTATAATCTACTAGAGCAAAAAAGAATTTCAGATCTTAAATTTGCTTCATTTGATGCGGATCAAAAGAGAAGAGTACATTTTATAATTCACGCTCTTAATATGCTTGAAGAATCAATTAAAATTACTAAAGAAGATAGAAGTTTCAATAGTAACAAAAGAATGGTTCTTTACCTTAATTACCTTAGAACAGTTAAAATTCTTTCCAATTTTATGACTAAAGACGTAAAGAAAGAAACACTTCTGCTAATAAATCTAGCTATAGATTCCCTCTCTACTGACATTGTATTTTTAAAATCTTGGTTCTTACTTTTCAAAACACAAATATTAATTGATTTAGGTTATTTTACTGAAGCCACAGTTCTTCTTAACCTTGCTAAAAAAATGTATTTTGAAAATTACAGCGATTTTTTCTTCACCCTGCAATCTGACTACGGTAAGAATTACTGGGATGAAGTTTCGTTAAAGTTACAGCATGATTTGGAAAATAAGTAAAACCCAAGCGCTTATAGCGTTACTTGTTATAGCTAGCCTTTATTTCAGAATTATTGAAATCAACAGGCCTCTGTGGTCCGATGAACTTATAACAACAAGAACCACCGATATAAATCCCCTACTTAACCCGCTTTACAATGGAATCTCAACCAACCTACCTCTGTTCTACTATTTAGTAAAAATTTTTGAAATTATAACTTTGGATGGAATTAATCTAAGATACTTAAACGTGTTAATTTATGTTATTACAATTTTATTTGTCTATAAAAAATATGAATACCTATCTCAAACCACTAAGTCGGTTTTACTTCTTTTTCTAGCCCTATCCCCGCTTCAAATTTATTACTCGATTGAATTAAGAACTTATGCCTTAGCTCAATTACTATTAATTATAAATTTCTACTACTTCCAAAAGAAAGATTTAAATATCTGGTTTTGGTTAACGGCCTACTTACTAACACTAACCCACTACTCTTGTTATGTGTACTTACTTGGAATTTTTATCTTCTATTTAATCACTAATAAATCAAATTGGAATTATATTTACAAATTTGTATTTCTTGGATTTTTTGGCCTAAGCCTTACTTATTTAATTTCTAAAAACCAAGGCTTCGCTGATTCTACAAGTACCAGCGTGTTAAGTAATAATTTTTCTAGATTTACATTAAATAATTTCATCGAAAACCTTCTAAGACTAAGGGAGGTTATCTCGGTATACTTTAATTTCGGTTTGCACTACTACCGTGTCGAAAATGAATTTCTATCATTAATTAAAAAACTAACTCAAATACTTACTAGCTTTTATATCGTATACATTTTTTACAATTATCGAAAAAATAAAGAAAAAATATTTAATGTGCTACTTATTGCCCTACTTATGAATTTGGCAATTTTATTAGATCTAGCTGGAATTATGCCTTTTGGAGGAAGATATGTTTTCCCTTTTCACTTCTTCTTTTTAATACTTCTAGGTTATTGTTTTGAAGTCTTTGAAAAAATCAGCAAATATTTAAGCTACACACTTATAACAATATTTCTACTTAGTTATCTATCCTATGATTACTGTCTTTCTGTAAGTTTAGATATTTTTAGAGGGAACAATGATCCACAAGGATCTCTATATAAATCGTGTTTAAAATAATTATTGGTGAGGGCGGTGAGATTCGAACTCACGACAAACTGGTTAAGAGCCAGCTACTCTGCCACTGAGCTACGCCCCCTTATCGAATAAGCTATTATATCTCAATTTAGCCCCAATTTTAACTAAAACGTAAGCTGCAACCATCGTTACACCCATGTACCAAATTGAAACACTGATATCCTGAGATTGTAAGGATAAACCTAAGAATAGGGCAAGAATCACATAGGGAAATTTATAAATAAAACTAAAGAATGAAATAACCCCAGCTCGTTCCCCATCTGAGACTTTATTATTAATATATTTGAGAAAAAGCTGGTTTGAAAATATCACTAAAAACGAAAATACGAAAAATGTAACTATTTCTAGTTGATTCCAAAAATAGGAAACTAAAAACAGGGCACAAAGACTAAGGTAGCCAAATCGAAGGGTTTTAAGTAAATCCCAATTTTTAGCTATAAGGTAATTAGAAAACCCCATCCCAAGTAAGCTACCCAAAATAATATAAATATAATTATTGGAAACATCAGAAAACTTGTCTAGAAGTACTAGCTTTAGAAAACCGTAATCAAAAGCAAAACACACTGAAAGAAAAAAAAGTAAGTAGCTAATTGTTTTAAAATTTAGCGAATTAAGTAAGCTTAGATACCCTTTTTTGGCATCTTCCGAAGAAGCAACTTTAGGTATATTTATAATAAGTACCGAAAACAAAAAGGCAAATAGATAATTAGCCGTCCACATAATATTAGGCAAATTATTATTTATATTATAAAAGTATCCGCCAATCAAAAGCGAAATCAAATAAGAAAAAGTTGAGATCGAGGAAGCTTTAATTAAAACTTTATCATAGTCTTCCTTGGCTTGAACTGAAGCCTCATACCCAAAAGACTCAATAGTTCCTGAAAATAAAGCAACTCCCAATTGAAATATAATAAAACCAAGTCCGATTTGAAATCCGGTTGTAGCTAATGTAATAATTAAAGATCCTGCAAATTGAAATGCTTGGGATAGGGTTAAGGTTAGTTTACGTCCTAATTTATCCGAAATAATACCTGATGGAAATTCAAACATAATACCTATAAAAAAAGCTAGGGAGTCTATTATTCCAACATCCTTTATCGTCATGAATTTTAACCAATAGAAAAGCCAGCTTGAAGTGATAAACCAGAGATTATTGAATGAGGTTATAAAGTAATAAAGTTTTAAATTTGTAATTTTCATGGCGCCTCTAGAGAGATTCGAACTCCCGACCCCTTCGTCCGAAGCGAAGTGCTCTAATCCGCTGAGCTATAGAGGCAATAATTTATCAGATAATTATACTATTATTCGTATCTTAATGCTTCTATCGGGTCTTTTTTAGCAGCTTTTAGGGCTGGGTAGGTTCCAAATAATATACCGACACAAGCTGAAAACAGAAAGGCTAATAAAACTGACCATAGGGGAACGGTTGCATCAAAGTTTGCGTAGGTTCTAATTAAAAAGGCAACCAAGATTCCAAGTCCGATTCCAATTGAGCCGCCTAAAACTGAAAGGGCTGTTGCTTCAATCAAAAATTGAATTGCAATGTTGTTTGGTGTCGCACCCACGGCTTTTCTAAGTCCAATTTCCCTAGTTCTTTCAGTAACTGTAACCAACATGATATTCATAATTCCAATTCCTCCTACCAAAAGTGAGATTGCCGCAATAGCCCCAATTCCTAAAGTTACAGTTGATAGGATGCTTGAAAAAGAATTAAGCAAATCTTTTTGAGATAGAACTGTAAATTCATCTTTATCTAAATCTCTATAAAGCGCGATTTCAATTCTCTTCATTGCAGAATCAACATTTTCAGAATCTAAAGCTTTCATGACAATACTTGAATAATTTTTAATATTAAAAATTGATTTTGCTGTTGTATAAGGAATATATGCTCTATTATCAATAGAGCCTCCTTTTTCAGCAGCAACTCCAATAATTAAGAAAGTTTTATCCCCAATTTTAATATTTTTTCCAACCGGATCTTGATTAGAAAATAATTCATTCAAAATATTTGAGCCCAAAACAACTACTCTGCTATTTGAGGTTATATCAGCTCTAGTAAAGAACCTCCCACTATCTAATGTAAGGTTATAAGTTGAAAATCCATCCTCATCAAACGCGTTTACCACAGTGTAATAATTTTTGTTTTTATAAGATAATGTTTTTCCAATCTCAATATAGGGCGTAATCCCTGTAACAAAATCAGAAGAATAAGTTTCGATGAGTTTTACGTGTTTATCGTCAAGCTTATTTGAAGAAAAATTAGCACCTGGGTCACCTCTGAGATTTCTTTTTCCTGGGCTGACAAATAAAAGATTAGAACCTAGTGAGCTAAACTGTTTGGTTACATAATTTTGAATACCTTCACCAACTCCGATTAGGGTTATCACAGCGAAAACACCGATAATAATTCCGAGCATGGTTAAGAAAGTCCTAGTTTTATTGGATAGCAGAGACCGGATTGCGCTTAGATATAATTCGTAAATCATTTGACGAACTCCCCGTCCTTAATAACAAAGACTTTATCGGCAATTTTAGCTAAGTCGTTATCATGAGTTACCAAGATTATAGTTTTTCCTAATTTATTTAGTTCAATAAACTTCTTTATAATTTCAGAACCTGTTTTGGAATCGAGATTACCAGTCGGTTCATCAGCTAGTATAATCGAAGGATCGTTAACTAGAGCTCTTGCAATTGCAACTCGTTGCCTTTGACCTCCAGAAAGTTCGTTAGATTTATTGTTTACTCTTTCTTGAAGATCAACAAGTTTGAGCATCTCCATAGCCTTTCTCTCCCAATTCTTCTTTGGGGTATTAGAGTACTGTAAAGGAAGCATTACATTTTCAAGAGTAGTGGCTCTTGATAAAAGGTTAAAGGCTTGAAACACAAAGCCTATCTCACTATTTCTAACTTTAGCTAAGTGCTCTTCGGGGTATTTGGAAACATCTTTACCATTCAAGATTACCTGACCTGAAGTTGGAGTGTCAAGCAAACCTATAATGTGCATTAAAGTAGATTTGCCACTTCCCGATTTACCAACTATAGAGATAAAATCTCCGGGATGGATATCAATTGAGACATTTTTCAATGCTTCAATTTTTTGACCGCCTATCTGATAAGACTTATTGATATTTTTAAGTGAGAGAATTGGTTCTACTGCCATTAGAATGTAACTGAGTTACCCTCTTGGACATTCTTTGCAGATGAATCAGGGATAACCACAAACTCAGGTAATTCAGTCTTAATTGAAGTTAGAGTATCCCCTTCAAGATTAACTTCGATAAATTTCTTTTGTAGTTTATTGGATGATGAAACTGTCCAAATATACTTCTTATCACCTTCGGAATAAATTGCATCAAAAGGAAGCGCTCGTACATTTTTTTCTTCACTAACAATAATACTTACATCCCCTGTCATTCCTTTTACAATCATGTCATTTTTATTTTCAAGAGTAATTTTAAGTTTGAAGGTTTTAGTTGCGGAATCTTCATCAACATACGAAGGAACAGATTGAACTTTACCAATAAATTTGTCTTGAGGATAAGCATCAAGAATAATTTCTGTAGATTGATCAGGCTTTACAAACTTATAGTCTTCTTGATCTAAATCTGCTTGAAATTCCAAGATACCTAAATTAGATATTTTTATAACACTAGACGAAGTAGCAATTTCACCAATATCAAAAGGTTGTGAAGTAATTGTTCCATCAAAAGGAGCGTAAAGGTATGTTTTCTTTAAAGTCGCAAGAGAAGATTTATATGAATTATCATAAATTCTCAAGTCGTCGGTTAACTTATCAAAATTCAAGTTGTATTGAGAATCACCTCCAACCCTGCTGGTGTGGTTTTGATTTGCATCTAGGTAGATATCTCGTGTTTTTTGAGCACTATCCTTCTTTTTTCTAGCAGATTCAGCATCAAAATAGATGTCCTCATTAAAAACTTGAGCAACTAAATCGCCCTGCTTTACACTGTCTCCTTCTTTTTTGTAAATACTAACAATTTTTCCTGATATTGGAAAACCAACGGAAGCTTCAAGAGGAGATTTAATATAGCCAGATGCTGAAACAGATCTAACAACATCAGCGGTTATGACTGAAACTTTTTTAGCTTTTACTGAAGAAGGAGCTGTAAATCTATAAATAATAAATCCAATGAAAGTAACTGCTATAATTATGATAATTAATTTCTTAGTAGTCATACGGTAATTTTAACATGAATCAAAAAAATAACTATTTTAAAAATCTATTTAAAACCGAACTTAACCGAGATTTATTCAAGATTATTTTAGTTTTATTTGTTTATATAATTATTATTTTTATATTTAAGTCAGGATATGATTATCAAAGCGTTATTCCATTTAGAGAAAAAGAAGAAGTTGAGCCTGTAAATAAAATTACATATTTCTTAAATATAAATGGAAAGGAATATACACTAGATTTTGACTCTAGAAAGAGCTTACTCTCAATTATTGAATCAATCTCGGACCTAAATGTTGATATTGTTAAGTTTTACGAAGGAAATAAAATTAAAACTATTAATAATTCCTCTAGTGTC
>CAMDGN010000006.1 GCA_945897985.1 candidate division WWE3 bacterium
TTTGGTTGGATCTTTTGAGAATTCCTTAATTAAGGAAATTAATTCTTTGGATTTTTGTTTATTTTCGTCCGAAGCAAGAAGATCAGTGTATCCTTCTTCGAAACCTTTGTTTTTAGATATTTTTGTAAATTCATTTTCGGCCATAAGTGCTGCAAGTTCATCAGCTCTTTGATCGGATCTTTTTCTAAATTCATTTCTATCGTTGGCAAATACTTCCTCGGCAGGTAAACCTTTGATAGTATCTAGCATTCTGAATTTTTCGTAATTTTTATTATATGAGAATTTTATTTTCCCCCATTGTTGTTTGAACCAGTTTCCAGTTAAAGCTGCTTCTTGGGCCATATCTTCCGCTGTTCTCTGTCTTTCTCTAATGAATTCTTTTCTCTCTTGTTCAGTGAGTTGGCCGATTGCTATATCAAAATTAATATCCTCGATTTTTGCATCTGGGATCTCTTTTGTTTTTTCTTTCCCCTCAGTATCTTCTGGGGTTTCTACGATTGGGGCAACAGGTTTAGGTTTTTCAATTGCTTTAGGTATGGTCGGTATTGGTGTAGTTTCTGTAACTGGTTGCTTTTCGGCTGAGGTTTCCTTGGCTTTTGGATCTCGGTAGGCAGATGCTGCATAATTAAAATCATCACGGTTGGATCCCTTCGGGTCAAGCTGGTTCATTGGGTTTTGAGTAGTTGCAGTTTTATCCAAAATCGATCGGTTATATTTTCCTAATAGCTGAACTGGTTCAGGGCTATCTTGGGTTGGAGCTTTTTCATTTGTTTCGCCATAAGCAAAAGCTACTCTATTGAACTCTACTCTATTTTTCGCGTTACTATCTAAAACATTTGGGTTATCTGGTTTGGATTCAGGTTTTGTTGCAGGTCTGTAACCAAAGCTATTATATGAATCATCCGAAGTTGTTGGTGAGGAAGTACTCGGGCTTGTTCCCGGTTTATTATTAAAGGGCTGTTTATTTCTTGGAGCTCTACCACCATCTTTGGCAGAAGGTGAAGGTGTAATTGATTCCATTAAGACTCATTCTGGCTGGATTATTGAGCAAAGTCAAGTTACTAGATTTGATAGAGGTCGTGAGATTCTGATTCTCTCATACCCGCTGTTGAGATTGCAACAAACTTGGCATTTTTTTGTAATTCTGAGATGTTAAATCCTCCAGAGTAAGAGATTCCTGAAGAGATTCCGGCTTTTAGTTTTTCTATTAAATCTTCCAAACTTCCTTTGTATAAAACAGCGCCACTCACTCCCTCAATATGTTTAAGGTAGTTTTTATCATTCTTTATATTTTCTAGATGTTTTTCTTTTTGTTCAGCGGATGTTGATCCAAAATATTTTTTGAATTTTTTACCGTTTGATTCAACAATTTCTCCTGGAGTTTCATCAGTTCCCGCTAACATATTTCCAAGCATAACAGCTGAGGCTCCAGCAGCTAAAGCTTTGACAATATCTCCTGAGTTTTTTATTCCTCCATCAGCAATAATCGTTTTATTAAACTCTTTTGCAGCTCTTGAAGCTTCAAGTATCGCGGTAAGTTGTGGTACACCGTGTCCGGTTTCGATCCTAGTTGTACAAATTGATCCAGGACCAACACCAACTTTTACCACATCAGCCCCCATTTCAAATAAATCTTTGGCTGCTTCGTAGGTGGCAACATTACCAGCAATTAAGGTTGTGTTAGGAAAATTTTGTTTGATTTCTTTGGTGACCTCGAGCACTCTTTCCATGTGACCATGAGCTACATCTATAACTAAGCAATCAACCCTATTTTCAACTAGAGCCCTCGCTCTTTCAAGATAGTCCCCTTTTATTCCAATTGAAGCTCCAACCTTAACATTTTCTTTTTTAATTTCTTTTAGCATTTCAATTTGAATATCAGATGTATTAAATCTAGGTAAGATAGAGATTCCGCCCAGCTTAGCCAAAGCTAAAGCCATTTTAATTCCGGTGACTGAATCCATGTTGGCCGAACAAATTGGTAGATCTAAAGATAAATTTTCGGATAGCTTAGACTGAAGTGAAACTTCACTTCTAGATTTAACTTTTGATTTCTGTGGGGTTAGCAGAACATCGTCATAAGAATATGTAATATCAAATGGCACGAGTATTACTTTAACTATTTAAAAATTATTTGTCAATAAAGATAATCTAGTCATGGATTTAATTGGTTCGAACGATTTTCTGTGAATACTAGAAAAGCCGCACCTTTTGATTGTTTCAATATGGGCGGCGGTTCCATACCCTTTGTGTGAATCAAAGCCGTAAATTTTAAATTCATCCTGCTCCCCTACTTTTTTCATAAGTTCGTCTCTATAAAATTTCGCAATAATCGAGGCAGATGCTATTGCAAGCGAGGTGTTATCCCCTTTTATTAGACTTGATTGTTTGTGAGAGTCTATCTCTTTGATTCTAAAAGCGTCGATTAAAACAAAATCAATTCTTTTAGCATAGGCGTACATGTAATTTTTTAAAAAAGAATTATTTGTAACTTTGGAGATTCCCATACTATCAATATCGTTATTTGAGGCTTCGTCTACTGCGTAAAAATACGCAATTTCTTTGATGAAAGCTGACAATTCTTCTCTTTTTTTCTCAGAAAGTTTTTTTGAGTCTTTGATTTGGTTAATTCTTTTTAATATTTCTGGATTTTTTGATAACTCAACTAGATTTTCAATATCGTAAACCACAATTGCAGTAACTAATGGACCAGCTAAACATCCTCTTCCCACCTCGTCGATTCCCCCAATGAATCTATGGTTTTGATTTTTATAAATATTGATTTCAAAATCCATTAAGCTCATGAATGCAGGTTAGAACCAAATTAATAGCTGTACTTATATTTTCAGATTCAACTTGAGCCCCTGCCGCCAGTAAATGTCCTCCCCCGCCTAGTTTGATAGCCATATCTCTAACAGGAAAATTCCACCCAGCACAAGATCTGAAACTGATATTAAATAAATTCGGATTTAACAAATCTTGGGTAACCGAAAAGACAAATTTTGTTTTTTCAATATTTCTAATTAAGTTGGCTCCGTTAGTTGTTTCTGAAAAAGTATGACTCACTCCGGATTCTTCTCTTTCATTGCTTGTCATAGATGTGTATGCAAAATCATTTTTATAAACTAGATTATTTAGATATATTTTTTGTAAGTTGTATTCCTCAAGTGGTTTGTGGGATTCTAAGCTATCTATAATTTTAAAATACTCTTCATTACCAAAGATGCTGCAATAATCTTGAATAATTTGCAGTGATTGAATAAATTTATGATCCTTATGCTTAAAAAACCCTGAATCCCCCAACATTCCGATGATAATAAATTCGAAATTCCCTTTTTTAATTTCGATGTTTGCAGATTTTAAAATTTCATAAACTATTGATGAGGCCGATAGGTTTGATGTATCAACGTAATTTAGACCTTTTGACTCAAGATTGCTCATATGGTGGTCTACAACCGCTACGGAAATGAAATCTGGCAATTTGAAGTCTTTAATGTTTGTTGTTCTGGAGAATTCAGGAAAATCAATAAATATGAGTAAATCCCCTACCCTATAATCAAATTCAGCTGGATCCACGACCTGTAGTTTATCTCCAAGAATTTCTTTTATCTTTAAATAGATATTTGCAGAAGGTTCGTCTTTGGTTAGAATTTTTAATTCAGCCTTTGGATTATATTTTTCAATAAAATTTATAAATCCTAAATTAGAACCAATTGAGTCTAGATCTGGGGATTTATGAAAAAATTGGATAACCCTTGAAGCTTTAGAAGTTTGTTCTGCCAAATTTGTAACAAATTCAGGCAGATTCTGGTTCATTATTCTGAGTCTTCAGCAGCGTTTAAGATATCAACTAAATCTTCGGAAGCGTCCATAAATGCAGCTCCTACAAGGTGATCTCCAGAGTCAAGTTTAATAAGTCTGACACCGATTGTAGATCTTCCCATTTCAGGAATTGATTTTGCTGCAAGTCTAATAACCTTACCTGATTTAGAAGCAAGCAAGACATCATTTGAATAATCTTTAGCTACAACTCTAGTCGCAACTACATTCCCAGTTTTATCAGATACTTTATAAGTAATAATTCCTGAGCCGCCTCTAGTTTGAGTTTTATATTCATCTAGAGGTGTCTTTTTTCCATAACCTAGCTCGGTAACAACTACCAGTGATGCGTCAGCTTGCGATTTTGCAATAACATCCATAGCAATTAATTTGTGTGATTTAAGAAGCTTTACCCCTCCAACTCCAGATGCGGATCTTCCCATTGGTCTTACGTCGTCTTCTGAGAATCTAATTGATTGCCCTTTGTCTGATACTAAAATGATATCGTCGTCCCCGCAGGTAAGTTTGGCAGCAATTAGAGTGTCTCCATCGGTTAGGTTAATAGCAATAATTCCGTTATTTCTAATATTAGCGAACTCTGTAATTGAAGTTTTCTTAACCTTACCTTGTGTTGTTCCAAGTACAACATAGCAGCTTTTGTCATCGAATATATCGTTTGAAGCTGTAATAAACTCTTCAACTTTCTCGTCTTGTGAAATGTTTAAGAAATTAACTATTGCTGTTCCTTTAGCTATTCTTGAGGATTCAGGGATATCCCAAACTTTCAATTTGTAAACTTTACCTTTAGTTGTAAAGAACATTGCAAAGTCGTGGGTTGAGCAAACTCTGATTTGATCAATATTATCTTCTTCTCTTAAAGTTTGTCCTGAAACTCCTTTTCCTCCTCTACCCTGCTTTCTGTATGAATCTGGCTTTAGTCTCTTGATGTATCCATTTTCAGAGATTGAGATGATGCAAGGCTCATTAACCACTAAATCTTCATCTGTTAATTCCCCAAGTTTTCCTTTAACGACTTTAGTTCTTCTATCATCTTTATACTTATTTTTGATTTCAAGATTTTCTCTTTTTACTTCATCAAGGATTCTCTTAGGTGAAGCTAGAAGATCCCTACAATCTTTGATAATTGCTTGGATTTGATTTAACTCTTCCTCAATCTTATATCTTTCAAGCGCAGAAAGTTTTCTTAATTGTAGGTCTAAAATAGCTTGAGCTTGTAAATCTGAAAATTCAAATCTTTTAATAAGGCCAGATCTAGCCTCATCAGTATCTTTAGCTCCTCTAATGATTTTAATTACCTCATCAATGAAATCAACAGCAATTTTAAGTCCCATTAAGAGATGTTCTCTATCTAAAGCTTTTCTTAAAATGTATTGAGTTCTTTTTATAACAACAAGTTGTCTATGTTTTACAAATTCTTCAAGAATTGCTTTAAGTCCCATAACTTTTGGCTCGTTATGAACTAGCATGACCATATTAGCGTTAAATGCGGTTTGAAGTTGTGTATATTTATATAGTTGGTTTTGGATTTTTTGAGCCATGGCGTCTTTTTTGAGCTCAATCACAATTCTAATTCCGAGTTTATTAGTTTCATCTCTAAGATCTGAGATTCCAATGATTTTTTTATCTTTAACACAGTCGGCGATTTTTTCAATTAAGGTTGATTTGTTGACTTGGTATGGAATTTCAGTGACGATAATTGAGGTTTTACCTTTTTTATCATCCTCAACTGTCATTTTAGCCCTAGCTACAACTCTACCCTTTCCTACAGCATAGATCTGCATTATATCTTTTTGATCGTAGATAATTCCGCCAGTTGGAAAGTCGGGACCTTTAACGTGTTTTACAAGATCCTCGATAGTTGCATGGGAGGTGAATACTGGTTTGGACACCTGTTCCAAGTCGGTTTTCTCTGGAGGAGTTCCAATTTCGTCTGCTTTTTCGATAAGCTCGTTAATTCCATCACAAACTTCGGCTAGGTTATGAGGAGGTATGTTTGTTGCCATACCTACAGCAATACCTACAGCTCCGTTTAATAGGATATTAGGGATAGCTGATGGTAGGAATGTGGGTTCTTCGTTTTGAAGGTCGTTGATTTCGAATTTAACAGTATCTTTGTCGATATCTCGAAGTAGCTCTTCAGCAATCTTTGACATCTTGGATTCGGTGTACCTCATCGCCGCAGCCCCGTCTCCGTCTACGTTACCGAAATTTCCTTGTCCAAGAATTAATGGATATCTTAATGAGAAGTCTTGAGCCATTCTGACTAAGGCTTCATAAACTGACATGTCTCCGTGTGGGTGATAGGATTTTAGAACCTCTCCGACAACAGCGGCACATTTAGAAAATCTTGCGTCAGGAGTCATGCCTTGTTCCTTCATCGCGTAGATGATTCTTCTTTGAACTGGTTTTAAACCATCTCTAATATCAGGAAGAGATCTTGAAACGATAACTGACATGGCATAGTCAAGAAAGGCTCGTTCCATTTCGTTAGAAATCTCTGCTGGCTCAACGCCTCCCGCTTCAATTTCTAAAGATTCGAATTCTTCATTGTTTTCTAGATTTTGGTTTAATTGATCATCCATTTTTTGCTTTTATTGTTTTTAATTAAGTGCGTTCAAGAGAATTTATTTACTAAATTTTTCTTGGTAAGTTTTGATGGATTTTTCGATAAGTTCGTATGCTGCTGCAGCATCTTTGAACTCTCCTACTTTAACAGTGTCTTTACCTGTTTGAGGTATTTTATAAAGTTCCATAAATGACTTTAGGTCTTTTCTTTCGTACTCTGTTAAATCGTTAATTGATTTAACATTTTTATATCTTGGGTCTTTGTCGGCTACACAGATAATTTTTGAATCAGCCTCCCCGTTATCTTCCATTTCCATAACTCCCACTACCCTACCTTTAACTAAAGTTCCAGGTAGTAAGTTACCAGAACAGAAAACTACTGCATCAAGCGGATCGTTATCCCCTTCGTTCCAAGTTCCTGGAACATCACAGTAAGCAACTGGGTAGAATAAAGGTCCATAAAGAACCCTGTCTAATTCAAGGATTCCGTATTCATGATTAAATTCGTATTTAGTGTAATCGCCTTTAGCAATTTCAACAAGAACGTTAATAATTTCGGGAGCTTTATCTTGTTTGATTTTATGAAATAAGTTTGTTTCGTTCATTGCTAAATTTTACTAAATTAAACTCAATAGTCAAATGAATTTTTCTATCAAATACCCAATTTTGTTGAAAATCCAACGAATTAGGGGCGAAAAACTAGTGGAATTGCTATTCCATGTTTTTCGCCCCAAGTCTTAGGATTCCCGATCCTTCCATTCTCTACTTGATTCCTTTTCAGACTCACTCTTGATCTTTTTCACCCATCCTCTTGTCCAAAGGTCCAGGATAAATACCCCAAGAAATAGAAGAACTAGCAGAATCGAGATAGTAGCAATTCCAGAAAGCACTAACAGAAAGAATTGGTTAAGATATTCTCCGTCTGTCATACAACCCTCCTCCTCGAGAATCAATATATAAAAATTATACTCCTAATTATTCTGTGATATAGACTGGCATTTCAACTTCTGCCCAATCGAAAAGTTCTTTGGCTTGGCCCTTTAAAACTTGAATGCACCCGCCTGTAGCTGGGCTTCCAATAGTTTCTGGATCTCTGGAGTAGATGATTCCGTTGTAGTCCATGTGATATGGGACTTCATGGAATCCAAAATAATAGGGACCATTGATGGTTCCAAGAGGTAGATACCACGGCATATACCAACTATTAGTATATGAAATTGTCATTGGCACTTTATTTAGTACTTTGTAATTTCCAGCTGGGGTTTCCCAAGTTACACCTGTTGAAATTAATAAGGTTTTTTTCAACTCCCCATTCTCAAACAGGTAAGCCCTCTGTTGGGATTTATTTACTTCAACAAATTTAGGGTGCAGCGTGGTTCTTAAGGAAAAACTACCACTTATCGGTAGAATAAAAGTTTTACTCGAGTTCTCCTCTGTTAGCCTGAATAGAAGGTAGTTAGCTAGTTTAGTTCCGGCAGCTTTGAAATTTATTTCGGTCGGGAATTTTCTAAGCTCGTTCTCCTTAATTAAATAGTTTTCAATTTTATTATTATTGATTTTTAGTACTTCTTTTTGGTTTTGGTACGTTTTGTCTATAAATGATTCAATTACTGTTTTCGAGGCTGATATTTCCATTCTTCCAGCCTTAATGGTTAAAGGTGTAGCCAGAATCTGCTCTTTTAACTTAGTATTAGCATTCTGATTTTGAGAGTCTTTAAATGTTTCCACGAATTTTGGGTAAATTCTTGGTTCTGCAAACGCAGATAAACTTTGATAATTTAGTTTGGAAAGGAAGTCTTTCTCATCCAATGTAATGCTTGAACTATCTCCTAGGGCGTAAAATTCGTTAGTTTCTAAATTAATATTGGGAGCATTTTTTAAATAATCGAATTCTTTATTAAGTTTATCCTTAAATTGTTCAAATTTTTTTCTATCAACAACTTGGTTTTTCTTATTATCAATAGATACCCCAATCTCAGAGAGGCTTAGCTTTACACTTTTCTGCGGATAATTTACATAGATACTTCTTGAGTTAATAAAACTTAATTCTTTTTCACTGATTGGGAAATAATTAAATTCACGCAGTTGCTTAACAAAAGCTAAATTATCGAAATAGCCGTTGAATTGATCTGTGTAAATTTGCAATTCGTTAGGTTTGTACGAGAAGTACAGAAATACAAAAGCAATTGCAATCAAAACAATAGATCTAGCTGTTTTATAAAAGGCAGGCATTGCTTTTATATTAAAGAAAAGTGGATTTAATATCAACCAGCTATATCGATGTTAGCTTTTTTGGCATTGGCTTGGATAAACTTCTTTCGAGGTAGAACTTCGTCACCCATTAGAACTGAGAAGACATTGTCAGCCCTGCTTGCGTCAGCGATTACAACTTGCTTTAATCTTCTGGTTTTTGGGTTCATAGTGGTCTCCCATAACTCATCGGCATTCATTTCCCCAAGTCCTTTAAACCTTTGAGTGATTATCTTTTTATCTGAGTTTTCTTTCATGAAGATATCCCTATCCGAGTCAGTGAAAAGATATTTTTTATTCTTTCCCCAAGTGGCTTTGTATAGAGGTGGGACAGCAACATAGACATGCCCATTATCAAGCAAGGGCCTCATATGCCTAAAGAAGAAGGTTAGATAAAGAGTCATAATGTGAGACCCGTCGATATCGGCATCAGACATGATCACGATTTTTCCATATCTTAATTTATCTGGGTTGTAATGATCTCCAATTCCAGCCCCGATGGCTACAATTAGCATTTTGAATTTTTCTGAAGAAACAACTTTATCAAGTCTCTCACCTTCAGTGTTATTAACCTTACCAAAAATTGGCAAGATGGCTTGGGTTTTTCTGTCTCTTCCCTGCTTTGCAGAACCGCCCGCAGAGTCTCCCTCAACAATAAATATTTCAGTTTTTTTGCTATCTTTTTCAGAACAGTCTGCAAGTTTTCCAGGTAGAACTCCCCCACCTTCAAGAGCTGTTTTTCTGATTACAGTTTCTCTGGCAGCTTTAGCGGCCATTCTAGCTTTCATCGCTAGGATGTTTTTCTCAAGGATTGCTTTAGCTTCTTTTGGATTTTCTTCGAAGAAATCATTGATTGCTGATTTTGTAATTTGCTCAACTAAAGGTCTAACAAACGAATTTCCAAGTTTATTTTTGGTTTGTCCTTCGAATTGAAGTTCTTCTGATTGAAGTTTAACTGAGATAACTGCTGTTAATCCCTCGTTAATGTCATCAGGTGTTAGAGCTTCCGCTTCTTTTAAATAACCTTGCTTTTTAGCATAGTCATTAATTGATCTAGTTAATGCGGTTTTGAAACCTGTTAAGTGAGATCCACCTTCAGCAGTTTTAATGTGGTTTGCGAAACTTAGAAAGTTATCGGTATAAGTATCATTGTATTGGAATGCAGCTTCAACATAAAGTTCGTCTGTAGATTTCAAAATATAAAATGGTGTTTGATTGATTAGTTTTTTATTTCTATTTAAACTCTTTAAGAACGTTTTAACGCCTCCTTCGAAGTAGTAGGTATAGTATCTATCAGTCCTGTGATCAATAATTTCAAATTTAACTTTAGCTGTTAGATAGGCGTATTCTCTAAGTTGACTTTCAAAATGTTCGTATTTGAAATCAGTTGTGTCGAAAATAGTTTTATCAGGTTTGAATTGAACAATTGTTCCTGAAGTGTAATCCCAATCGGAAGGTTTTAATGGGTTTTCAACTCCCTTAAGAAGAGTCTCCCCTTCTTTGTAAGGCCTAACTGGTCCTATGACATTTCCACCGTCCTTAAATTCTTGTATTACAGTTTCTCCGTTTCTTCGGGAAACAACTCTACAGTATTCAGATAATGCATTAACAACAGAAGCACCTACTCCGTGAAGACCTGAGGAAACTTTGTATCCCCCACCTCCAAATTTTCCTCCTCCGTGTAATACGGTGAAAGCAATTTCAAGTCCAGTTTTGTTGTATTTTTTATTTAAGTCAAATGGAATTCCTCTTCCGTTATCATAAATTGCAACAGACCCATCTTTAAAGAAAACTAGTTTGATATGGTTTGCATATCCAGCCAAAGCTTCATCCATGGAATTATTGACTATTTCTGTAATACAGTGGTGAAGACCTGTTTGACCAGTCGACCCAATGTACATTCCAGGTCGTTTTCGGACTGCTTCTAAACCTTCTAAAATTTGGATTGATTCGGATGAATAATTATTATTGGAACTCATATTACTTAGCCATTATACATTTTTCTAATTTTATTTGAAGTTGATAACTAGATTTTCTAAAGCCAACCTCGTGTTTAGGTTGAATTTAGACAGGTTTTCGATGGTTGAGATTAGTAAGTTAAGGTTTTCTGATCCCATCTTATTTTCTGAATTTTTGAGTGTTTTGAGGATATTTGTGAGGTAATCCAATATCTCTTCCTTATCCTGTTTGGATAGGGTTTCCATATAATCAAATCTCTCAGCTAAAGTCATTTTTAAGAAATCTGATTCCACAATGGTTTTTTCTTCTCCTTTTAATTTTATTTTGGCGCATCTTGATAGAATTGTAGGAAGAAAAGACTCAATAGAGTTTCCTTCAAGAAAAATCTGAGCGTACTCTGGAGGTTCTTCTAAAATTTTAAGAAGTGAGTTTTGAGCTTCAGTTGTTAGAAGATTGGCTTCTTTAATTACAACAATTTTTATTCTTCCTAACGGTTTAATTTTAAGAAAATTTGAGATAGGCCTGACTTCCTCAATTCCGATACTTTTTTTAGTTTTAGTCCTCTCAATTATTCTAAGATCTGGATTATGTTCCCATTTAAAATTAGCTAAGGATTTTTTAATTTCCTCTACCCTACTCTCGCTATTTGATCCATAAATTAATGTCGAAATACTCATAAAAATTTTTATTAAATGTTATTATTTTATTAATGCCTGCAACTTTTAGTAATTATAAATCAATAGAAGAGATTCTTTTAGATTTAGGTAAAATCACACAACAACAACTAGAAGCAATTAGAATTACCAGTGTAAATACTGGTCAATCTACCAAAGATACTATTAGAGATGGCAATTACATCACAGCTGAAGATTATGCACTCGCCTATTCTAAAGCATACAACGTTGAATACGTATCGTTAAAAGGAAAGAAAATTGACCCCGCGCTGTTTGACGTGCTCCCTCTAGATTATATTAAAAAATACGAAGCAGTTCCATTTAATAGAACATCTGAAGTTCTTCAAGTTGCGATGACTGATCCAGTTAATCTGGAAGTTATCGAGTTCATTGAAAGAAAAGCTGGATTAAAGGTCATCGCTTATGTAACAACCAAAGCAGACATCTCCGCTGTCTTAGAAGAAGGAAAGACTAAGACACTTTCGGAAGATGTAACTAAAGCTCTACAAGAGATTTCGACAACTACGGAAGCTTTAAAAATTGACGGTAGTGGTACGTTAACCAAAGACGACGCAATCTTAAAAGATGCTCCTGTAGCAAGAATTGTTGGAATGATCATTGAAACTGCTGTTAAACTCGGTGCTTCTGATATTCATTTAGAACCTGCTGAAGAAACAGTTAGACTAAGATATAGAATCGACGGGGTTTTAGAAGAAAGAAGAACCTTCCCCAAAGAAATGTCGGATACAATTGCCGCCAGAATCAAAGTTCTTTCGGGACTTAAAATTGATGAGAAAAGAATTCCTCAGGACGGTAGATTCAAAGTTCAAGTTGGTGAAGCGTTTACCGACCTCAGAGTCTCTACGCTCCCGACAGTTTATGGCGAGAAAATTGTTATTAGGCTTCTTAAAGAAGAATCTACAGTTTACACTTTTCAAGAGCTTGGAATGAGGGGTTTAACAATTAGAAGATTTGAGGAAACATTACTCAGGCCAGTCGGAATGTTACTTGTAACTGGTCCAACAGGTTCAGGTAAAACAGTGACACTTGCCTCTGCTCTTCAAAAATTAAATACTTCTAAGGTTAATATTGTGACCATTGAGGATCCTGTAGAAATTAGAGTTAAAGGCGTAAATCAAGTTCAGGTTAATGTTAAAGCTGGGTTAACTTTTGCCTCTGCCTTAAGATCATTTCTTAGACAGGATCCAAACATCGTCATGGTTGGAGAAATTAGAGATGAGGAAACAGCCGCTCTAGGTATTCAAGCTGCGCTAACAGGCCACATGGTTCTTTCCACTCTGCATACTAATTCATCGGCCGGGGCTATACCTAGATTATTAGATATGAAAGTAGAAAATTACTTACTCTCCTCTACTCTAAATGGAATCTTGGCTCAAAGATTAATTAGAAAACTTTGTTCTAACTGCAGAGAGGAATATGACGCTCCAGAAGATATAAAAACCATGATTAAAGAAGCTCTTAAAGAGATTCAAACTAGCCAAGTTATTGAGAGTAAGGACAAGGGTGTTTATGAAGCTGTACAACAAGTAGAAGCTGGAAATTTTAAATTATATCGACCTGTTGGTTGTGATAAATGTAACAACATTGGTTACAAAGGTCGAGTTGGAATTTTTGAATTCCTACAAATCACTCCTGAAATTTCTAAAGCTACACTTGAGAAAAGATCTTCCCAAGAAATTGAAATTATTGCTAAAAATGAAGGAATGCTTACCTTACTACAAGATGGATTTTTGAAATGTATTGACGGTACCACTAACCTTTCTGAAGTATTAAGGGTCGCTTACGAGTAACTTGGTTGCAAATCGTAAATAATTTAACTATATTTAATGTATGCCTTTTAATTTAAAAGAAATAATTGACGCAGTTGTGAATGATGGAGCTTCGGACTTACATTTTTCTGTAGGTCTTCCTCCCCTATTTAGAGTTAAGAAGCAGTTAGTAACTAAAGAAGGTTACACAGCTCTTACAACTGATGACATAAATTATTTTCTGTCTCAAATTCTTTCTGAAGAGCAAAGAAAACTTTTTGAAATAAACAAGGAATTATTCATGTCAGTTAATTTTGGAAATAACGTTAGGTTCAGGGTTACGGTGTTTAACACCAAAGGCGGGTATCCGGCTGTTGCGTTACGAACTATTCCCTTCCATAGTCCTGATTTAGACAAATTAAATCTTCCTCCAATTGTTAAAAAAGCTGCAGATTTCAAGCAAGGCTTGATTTTAGTAACTGGTCCAACAGGTCAAGGAAAATCAACAACAATTGCAGGAATTATTGAAAAAATAAACGAAGTAAGAAACGAGCACATCGTTACTATAGAAGACCCAATCGAATTCTTATTCGAATCAAAAAAAAGTTTCATTCAACAAATGGAAGTTTCGATAGACACCTTATCCTGGAATTCGTCATTAAAATCAATTTCTAGAGTTGATCCGGATGTTGTCATGGTTGGTGAAATTAATGATACTGAATCATTACTAACCGCCTTAAACTTAGCTGAAACTGGTCACTTAGTTCTTTCAACCTTGCATACCAACTCAGCCTCACAGACCGTTGATAGAGTAATATCTTCATTCCCTGAGGCCATGCAGTCTCAAGTTCGAAACCAACTTTCCCTAGTTTTAGAAATGGTTATTTCTCAAAGACTGGTTGAAACAATTGACGGGGATATTCTTCCGGCTTGTGAAGTTTTAATTTCAAATTCAGCCACTAGAAATTTAATTCGAGAAAATAAAATTTATGCAATTGATAATATTATTGCAACATCGGCTAATCTTGGAATGATCACACTAGACTCTTCTCTAGCTGAACTTGTTAATTCTGGAAAAGTAAGCTTAAACAATGCAATTAGGTATTCTCTATCACCTGAGAACTTAACACGAATGGTCAAAAAATAATGGCAATCTTTACTTTCTCGGCAAAAGATAATTTAGGCGCATCTAAATTTGGAACAGTTGAAGCCAATGATAGAGACTCAGCTTTACAACTTTTAAAAAACCAAAATTTGGTCGTGATTTCAATTCAAGAAAAGCAAGCCTCTTTTGCGGATAAACTTTTTAAATTTGGAGGTGTTTCTGAGGATGAGGTTACAACTTTCACTCGTGAATTCTCCGTTATGATTTCTTCGGGTCTTCCAATTAACAAAGCTTTAAATATCTGCGTTAATCAGTTTGAAGGTAAGAACTTTAAAGAGGTTTTACTTGAAATCTCCAAAGACATTGATTCCGGTACTTCTCTTTCTGGTGCGTTTGCCAGATTTCCAGATGTATTTGACACATCCTATATTTCATTAGTTAGAGCTGGAGAATCATCTGGAAAATTAGAAGTTGTTTTAAAAAGATTAGCTGAATCTTACGAGGCAATCAGAGACTTAAAATCCAGGCTTAAAGCTGCTCTTATCTACCCAGCCATTGTACTTGTAGTTATGTTTTTAGTAATTCTAGTTTTGGTTGTGTATGTGATTCCAAAACTTACTGAGATTTTTGTATCAATAAATCAACCCCTTCCTTGGCATACTCAATTTTTAGTAAATGTTTCTTCATTTGTAACATCCTTTTGGTATTTATTGTTTGCAATTGTACTCGCTTTATTTTTTGGAATTAGATACTACCTCTCAACAATCGAGGGTCAAATGATGCTTTCAACTTTAATTTATAAAATTCCTGTAATTGGAAAAGTTGTTAAACAAACTGAACTTGCAAATTATATGAGAACTTTAGCTCTTCTTGTTTCTGCAGGTGTTCAAATTACTGAAGCACTAATTATTGTTTCTAAAGTTTCAAATAATCCTCAATTATCAAAAGCTTCAATCGAAGCATCTAAGTTTGTTGAAAAAGGAAATGCTCTTTCTGATTACTTAAGATCAAATACTTTTTTTGATCCAATCATTTCTTCGATGGCAAAAATTGGAGAAGAAACTGGTCAGATGGATGAACTTCTCTATAAAGTTGCAGATAATTACTCAAACGAATCCTCTTATGCAATTAAGGGGTTGTCAGCTTCCCTAGAACCTATTATATTAGTTATTCTAGGTATTTCAGTAGGTAGTATAGTTTTATCTGTGATCACTCCAATCTATGGTTTGATTGGTAATTTATCACAGTAAGAAAGGAAATAAAAAAAATGAAAAATAATAACAAAGGTTTTACATTGATCGAGTTAGTTATCGTAATTGCAATTATTGCTGTTCTTGGTACAGCAGTATTCTTAAACATTAGGCCAGGAGAAATTTTAGCTAATTCTAGGAATGCAACTAGAAAATCAGACGTACAAAATTTAGTTAACGCAATTAACAAAGGTCTTGTTAGTGGGGATATAGCTCTAATCTCATCAAACGGTTGGAAATCTTCTGCTGATGCAAGTGCAAGTTTTGTAGTAACTGGAACAGGTTTTGTACCTTTTAATCAGGTTATTGCAAATGGAACAGCTAAATTAGATTTAAACAAGCTTCCATCCGATCCACTAAATGGAAACGCAATCGCAAATATTGGCGATGTGGTTCAAAAAGTAGCTGGGACAGCTACCTATAAAGTTGCTTATTGCTCAGATGGTAAGGATTTTGAAGTTGAAGTTTACTTAGAAAATGATACTAAAAATGAAATGATTAATGATGGTGGTAATAATCCTACTGCTTACGAAGTTGGTTCTAATGTATTAGTTTGCCAATAAACTATCTCATGGAATTTTTGAACTATATATTAGTTGGAGGAACCGGTCTTTTGACCGGTTCTTTTCTAAATGTTGTCTCTGATAGATTGTTTCACAAAAAAGATTTTGTTACTGGCCGGTCAAAGTGTGATCATTGTCACAAAACTTTAAGTGCCTGGGATTTAATACCGGTTCTTTCTTTTATCCTTTTAGGGGGCAAATGTCGCTACTGTCATAAAAAGCTTGATATTCTCTACCCTATTTCAGAAATATTAACTTCCGCAGTATTTATTTTTTTATACTATTTAATTTTAATTAAAAACTTAGAAGTCTCCTTTATCCCTTATTATTTAATTGCTTTTTCTCTTTTTATTATTGTTTTTCTATCCGACTATAAATATTATGAAGTTCCTTTTGGGATTGTTGTTTCAGGAACTGTTTTCTCTACTCTTTATAGATATTTAGTAATTGGAAATTTAAATTACGATAATTTATTTATTGAACTAGCTTCTACTCTTGGTATTGGATTGTTCTTTTTCTTGATAATTTATCTTTCAAAAGGAGGTATGGGTGGTGGAGACTTAAAACTTTCCTTCTTTATTTCCCTATTTCTAGGTTTTCCAAAAAATGTTTTTGCAATTTATTACGCTTTTGTGATTGGTGGGATTTTTGCGATTATTCTTTTGATTCTTGGTAAAAAAGGTTACAAAGCAAAAATCCCTTTTGGCCCTTTTATGATAATTGGTGTTTTAGTTAGTTTGATTCTTTAATTTCAAAACCTGGAAGAATAAAGCTTTCAAAGTAGTCTTGATTGTTTAGGTCAGAAAACTCTCCCTCAACGTAGATCATTATATTGTTTTTTGTTAGAGTCCAAATATAGCTGTTCTTATTTGTGCTATTACTAATAAATTTATCAATCGAATTGCCAGAGGAAGTTTTTGTTACCAAGTATTTGTATACCTCATCTGTAAGGACAATATTGTCAATTACTGTTTCGGGTTCTCTTGTAAGGAAATTGTTTAGAAGTTTTTCTTTTCCAATTTTAGTAGCTGTAATATAACTATTACTAAATCCACCCTCAGCAATATCAATCTCTCCTTTTTCGTTTGAGATAAGTTGAAATTTAAAAACTTTAGCTTTGTTTGACTCATCAAGTGCTATTTCCCCTACCCTACCGTTTTCCTTATACGACCATTTTTCAGGAATATATAGGTCGACATTAACGAGAAAATTATTTTTGATTGTTTTAACAGGTTGAGTACCTTCGCTTAATATAATTGGGCTAGCATTTTGCGCATCTTCCTCAGATTTAAATAGGTTTGGTTTATTAATCTCAATTTCTGTTACTTCAGTTTGTTTCTCTTCTTTAGGAGTGTTTGTAAAACTAAAATTTCCCCAGTAAACTAAACCTAAAATTGCAGAAATTGTGATTATCGAAACAAGAACTGATATTATTAAATACTTTTTCATATATTTACTGTAGCAAAATTAAATAAATTTCGATACACTAAAACTAATGTCACTGCTCAAAAGATTTATAATTGTTAATATTATTTTAATTTCAGGTCTTTTATTTTATTTAAGCTATCTGTCTTTGTATCCACAAGGTGCTACACAATCTCCAGAGAAAAATGAAGTTTTAGCAGCAACTACACAAGAATTCAATTCTTTTGCTCTAGCTACAATTAATCAATACCCTGTAATTTCATATCCAGATGGAAGATCCGTTCCTTTTCAGGACAGGTTTGCTATTATCCGAAAATATTCCTCTCCATCTAAATTTACAAACCATCTTTGTAATAGTGTAGATGAAAGAAGTGATGCTTGGAAAAATGGTACAAGTTGTACTGGGTATACTAATAATTATAACCCAACATTTATTAAATTAAATTTTGACGACAGTGAGAAGTTGATGTTGTATGCTTATTATGGTCTTTATGCGATTGATTCTGGAGAAAAAAATATTGTTGAATGGCAATCGGCTCACATTGATAGAATACAAAACGCAACAGCTGTATACCCTTGTGGCTGGACTTATGATCCTTCTTCAGTTATACCGGTAAAGTCTGGATCAAATTTTTATTTATTCTCAAAATTTAGTGGACATCAAAGGACAAATGATTCAAGGTGTTTACAGTTTTATGATGAATATACAAACAGAGCAAGTTATTCTCAAGCCAATGGTAGGTTGTATCTAGGATACGAAATTAACTCTGATGGAAAGTTAAATACTAAGTCTTACACACGAACCACTGTTGCCCCATATACAAATTTCGCAATTGGAGGTCCTTTTGGACCTGGTCCTAAAAATGCCACTTTATATGCAACTTCACCGACTGCAGATATTTATGGTTGTAAAGCTTATGACTCAAATAAAAGATGTATTTCAGTTCAAGGTGTAGCTCTACAAACTGTGACTACAGTTCCTACAAAATCTGTTCAAGGAACTTGTAAAACCTGGGGTACGCGATCACCAGAATATGTAAAATGTACCTATTCCTCTCAGTGGGTAATTAATAACCTTCAATCAGTATTTGTAGGTTGCAACCCTTCTGCAGGTCAATATCCTAAATGTCCTAATACAGTTGTACAGCGTTGTGACGTTACTGGGGCTTATATACTTTGTGAGAACCAAACTATGCCATGTTCATACACTCAAGAGCCAACTGGGGCATATTCCCAACAATGCGCAGCGTATAACTACACAATAGTACCCGGAAGTTTTAAGACTGCTGTTAACTCCCCTATTTTCTCAAATTTCAAAGATTTTAACCCTAATCTAAAAACTTGGAATACAAATTCAACAGCAACTCCAGCCGATTACAATCCATACAAAGATGAAACAGCAACTAATTCAACAGCCAATGCTCTAAACTTCACCAAAGATTTAAATTCCACTGTTTTTACTTCTAATAACTATATGTTTAAGGTTACTGTGCCTTCTGTAGGAAAGTTGAATGTTAAGAGATACCCTCTTAACACAACAACTTATAATCCCGGTTCGTCTTCTTATATTCAAACCTCAACTTATAGTACCAATTTAACTTTAGGAAGTAGTTTAAATACTAAATATTCCCTACACTATTATCAAAATGATATTTACTTAATGGCTTCAGGTTCTACAACTTATAATTTTTGGAAACTTAAAAATTTAAATACTACTGGCGCAAATATTGAAGTTTCTGACTTATCGGATGAAATATCCTCAAAGATAACTACAGGTACTCCAAAAGCTTTTGGTATTGTTTCTGGTAAGGTTTATGTAATTGTTGGAAATCGGGTTTATTACGCGACAATCAGTGGTGGTGGAGGTACAGTCGTTCCAGACTCAAACTATGGAAACTTTGAAGTAAATGGATCTGTTTATACCAGCAAAGATTTAACAGAAAAATTTATTGTTACTAATCCTTCCAAAAAGCTTGAAGGAAACTATGTTACTAGCGCTTCAACTGTAACTGGTACTAACATCAAGAGTGTGAAAGGAGCAACCTTTAGTTTTGATTACCCAACCACCCTGCCAAAAACCCTTTTTAACTTCACTGTTTATTCAAACTCTTTTAATAAATTTAATTTATTGGTTGGATCTTCGACAGCCCAGGACCCAAACCCCTTAGCCTCTCCAAATTATGTTTCTATCTCCCCTGCTTCATCTAACAAATTTGAAATTATTTACATTTCACAAAATAGAGGGGTGAAGATCGATTTAAAGAATACTAATTTAAACAATGTTAACTTCAAACTTGATAAATATATTTTTGTAAATTTAGACAAATCAAACAATTCAAGAATTAACTTTACTCTGGATTGTTCTAATGCTACATATTCTGCATATTCAGTTATATGTACAAAAGGCAATAAATTCTATATGAAAGGTGCTCTACTTGGTCAATTTACAATAGTAGGCTCTATTTTAGACACAATGACCACAACTAGATTTATAAATGTATCTGAGAATCCTGACTTACTTTTAAATATTATCCCAGAGCTTAGATCTAAAAAATATCCAATGGTTACAACTTCTAAAGTTAACTTGAAATATAGTCAGTAGGAGTAGTATTTGTATTTAGAATAATTTATAGTAAAAGTAATGCCTAAACAAAATAAAATAAACAATCAAGGTCAGGTTCTTCTAATTGTTGTAATTTCTCTTGCTGTTTTATTAGGGGTGGGTCTTAGCATCTCCTCTGGTACTTTATCTTCTATTACTAGAACTTCTAGAACCGATTCATTACAGAAAGTTACTGCAGCGGCCGAAGGTGGGCTTGAATCCTACCTACTCAAAACTGATGATCAATTAAAGCAAGTTCTTGCAAGCAGCAGCTCCACTGCAACCCAAAGCTATAATGAGTCAGATACAAAAGCCATCATCACTGTTTCTAAAGTTACCGCTGGAGATACTGGAATTACTTTTGATACATTAGATCCAGGTGAAGTTGCTACTTTTTATTTTGCAGACGATCCATCTGCTGTAACTAAAGCTGGAAAAACAGCCTGTATTAAGATTTCAACCGACACCCCAAATCCAGAATATATTCTTAATGTGATAGTTAAAAATCCCAATACTCTTGCGACCTTTAAATCTGTTTCAGATATAGATTACGATGCAACAACTACTAATAACTTTTTAATGGAGAAATACATTTATTCAGGAACTGGTTTTGTTAGAAGCGTAAGCCCTACTTCTTGTACTGGTGGATACCAATTCACTGACGCGGCTCTACTAAGAATTCATCCACTAACTAAATCTCTATCCAACTTAGTTATCAGCGTTGTTACCTCCTCAGATACCGGTTTAAAAAATATTACCCAAGGTTACAGAATTGTTTCCAAAGGAGAATTTATTAGCGCTGGGGACGCTACAGTTCGAACAATCGATGCTGTTAAGTATTTAGATTCCCCAAGCAACATGTTTGATTATGCTGCTTTTGTGGATTATTAAAATGAAAAAAAATCACGGTTTTACACTTATCGAACTTGTTATTGTAATTGCTATTATTGCGGTACTTGCTACAACTATAGTTTCAATTATTAATCCAGTTGAATACCAAAAAGTTGCAAGAGACACTGTTCGACTTTCAAGCTTAAATTCGATTTCTCAAGCGCTTGAACTCTATTTTGCAGAATATAAATCATACCCTGATGCTTTGGCTAACGGAACAATAGACTTGAGTGCCTATAATTCAAGAATTTCTTGGGACGATCCTTCAAATTGTAAATATAAGTATGAGAAAGTTAGTGATAGTGCTTATAATTTATACGCTACTAAGGAGTCTAAATCCTTTAGTGCTCCAGCCGGACAGTTTTTAGTTAAAATTGTTAATGATCCAGCGGTTGTGATGAATTGTAATGTACAAAATTTAAAAGAAGTTATTAGGATCTCAAATCAGCAGTAATGTTAAATAAAGGTTTCACTTTAGTTGAACTTGTTATTTCAATCATGATTATTGCAATCATTACAACTATTGCAGTTCCTGGTGTTATATCTTACCAAAATAAACAACTTGAAGATCAGTTTGTAAATCAAATTATCAACCAACTTAGAAGTTTGGAAAATATTTCTTTAACTAAAGACATCAGTACCAAAATATCTTTTGCGTCTGGAGCTATCAATTTTTGTGAAGTTGAAAGTACCAATTGTAAGGTGTTAGCTGTTCCCTCCTCTTTGACCGACACAGTTTCTTTAACAAACGGTAGTTTTTACTTTGACAGGTATGCAAATTTATTAGATTCAGGTAAATCAGCTGTAACTGTCGATACATATTCTATTACAACTAAGTCGTATAAAATTATTATTAATAAATATGGAGATATTTCAAAAGAATTTATCCAAAATTAAAAACTCTAACGAAGGAATTGGTTTAATTGAGACAATTCTAGCAGTGATGTTTTCAATTTTTCTAATTGTAGCTCTAATTACTTTAACTAATTTTAATATTAGAAACTCAACTTTAGCTGATGAAAACCGAAAAGCTATTAACTCCGCCAACAGCTTAGTTGAATCACTGAGATCTCTTAAAGATAGTGAAGCTATCGGTTTTACAACTTTTAGAACTGAAGTTACTTCTGAATGTGTAGCTACGGATTGTATCGTGACAGGAAATACTGCTAATAATATAGTTGGACCAATAACCTTTGATCAGACTACTGAGTATCCTATAAGTTACTTCAGGGCAGTCCAAGTTTCAAATGACGAGATTAAAATAAATATAAATACTATATGGAAAATTGGTTCTAAGACCTTCTCCTCCCCTCTTTCAACCACATTCTCTAACTGGAGGGCAAAATAAAATGAAAAGAAATTCTGGATTCACCTTAGTTGAATTGTTAGTTACCCTTGGTTTAATTAGCATTATTTTAGTTGTTTCATCTGAATTTTTAATTAATCTGGTTAATACTTCCGTTAAAATTCAGTCCAAAAATGAGGTTGAGCAAAATTATAATTTTATAGTTACTAAAATGACCAAAATTATTCAAGATTCCAATTCAGTTGTTCTTGATGGTTCCGATTTAGTTGCCAGCAAAGATGGTGTAGACTACAGATTTGCTTTGGTTGGTAATTCTTTAACTTTGAACGGTTTGGAATTAAGCTCCTTAAGTGTCTTACAAATTACTAATACTTCAGTTTTTTCAATCATCTCTAACAATCCGCAACAAGTAAAAATAAATTTTAGGATAGAAAAAGACGCTGGAACCAAGTTTGAATCTTCTCAAGAAGTTAAAAGAACAATTACTTTAAGAAGGTCGTATAAAAACTAAATTTTAGTTATAATAAATAATATGTCACACATTGGTTTAGATTTAGGTTCTCATAGCATTAAATGCATTGAGTTAGATTTAATCAATAAAAACCCAACTTTAGTCAATTTTTCTGTTCTTGAATCTGATAAATTAAAACTAGACTTTAATAAAGAAGACTCAGTTAATATGTATGTTTCAAAAATTAAAGAATTTTTTTCTGAAACAAACTTTAAATCCCGAGAAGTAAATTTAAGCCTTCCTGACACTGACGTTTTTGTTAGCGTTCAGGTGTTGCCTAAAATGAATCCTACCGAACTTAGAAACTACATCTCTTTGCAAGCTAATGATATTTTTCCTGAAAATATTTCTAATCTAACTTATGACTTTAAAATTTTAGGTGAGAAAGAAGGCCAGAAATTAGAGGTACTCGTAGTTGGCGCTAAAAGGGATAAAGTTGAGAAGTACATAAACATGGTTAAAAGATGTGATTTAACTCCAAAACTAATTGAAGCAAGAAGCATATCTCTATCAAGGGTTGTAGCTCCACTTGATAATCCAAACCCAGTTATGGTTTTGGACTTTGGCTATAACAGCTCTACTCTTCAGATATCCTACAAACAAACACCAAGATTTATTAAATCTATCGCAATTGGTTCTAATTCGTTCAATAGAGCTTTGGTTCAAAACCTGAACCTATCCCTAATTCAAGCTGATGAATTTAAAAAGTCATACGGAATGGATCCCCATGTTGCTGAAGGTCGTGTTTATACATATCTAAAGCCTTTAGTTGATTCATATATTCTTGATATCAAAAGGTCAATTGTATATTTCAATGAAAAAAATAAAGGTATGGATATTTCAGAAATCTATTTATCGGGCGGATTGGCTAATATGCCGGGACTTAGAGAATATTTGGAAAAAAACTTAAATTACAAAGTTGAAGTTTTTGATATTTTTTCTAGAATTAGAGTATCATCAGAGTTGAAAAAGTATGAAAGTGAGTTGTTCCACATTTCCCCTCTTTTAACAACTGCTGTAGGGACAGCTGGAATTGATATGTTATGAATGAATTAAATTTAATTACACCTGAAGAAAAATTTGAACAAAACACCTCTAATGTTTTTAAAGTTTTAAATATTCTATTTATCTCCCTTTTATTGGTAACTATTGGTTTTTCAATCTATGCTTATAAGAATAATCAAGTTTTGGTATCCCAAAAGAATGCCTTAGTGTCACAAATAGATTCTTTAAAGTCTGATATATCCGGGTATACCACTGAAGAGCTCCTACTTAGAAATATTGATATTAAATATACAACTTATTCTGCAACTAGAAAAAATACAGTAAATTACGCCGAGGTTATTAAAGAAATTTATGCTAGAACCGAAGGGACATCCATTACTGTAAAAGACATTATATTTACTCAAAACAAAAATGAAGTTTCAGTAAAAGTTATAACTGAGGCTGATCAATTCACAAAATTTGTAAGCAATATGAAGTCTAATGACTTTAAAGATTCAAAATATCCTAAACTTTTCAGTTCTTCTGAAAAGAATGAAGAAGTTAACCAAGCAACAAAAGAGTATATAGTTTATGTAAATTTTAATCCGGCAGAAATAAAATGAATAACTTACCAAAAGTAGACTTCTCTAAACTATTAAATGATTTGATTATCCCTATTATTTCTGTGACTATCACACTGATTCTCTACTTTATTTTTATTGGGCCCTATCTTACTTTAAATTCGACTTTTAAAAAGGATAAGATTGATTTTGAAGCTATGATTACAGGCATGGAAGCTAAAAAAAAGATTCTATCTGACACACGATCTAACCTAGAAACTTTAAAGAAATATGAATCTAGACTTACCTCTCTTGTTCCAACCGACGCTAATGCTTCTGACTTGGTTGGTGTTTTAGATACTCTTTCTCGAGTAAATAACTTTTCGGTTGTTGAAGAGAATAAAAATGTTGTTTCGCCAGAAAACGCTAAAAAGAAGATTAGTGAGGTTAGATTTAACGGAAAAACTGCCGGCATGCTCTCCGCAGTAAATTTTATTTCTGAAGTAACCTACTTCCCTACTAAAGTATTCAATATAACAAAACTTGAGATAACCAATAATTATGATGATAAATTTACTAGAGTTTCATTTAATGCAATTTCAAACTATAACCCTGATAAAGCTGTAATAAATATTGAAGCTAGCGTGACTGACTATTTAAATAACAAATCTTTTGTAGATGAAATGGAAGCGTTGATTTCCAAAAATTAATTAAAATTTTCTCGAGTTTTGTTTTTTCCAGTTTTCAATTTCTTTGTGGTTTCCCGAAATTAAAACATCTGGAACTTTCCACCCTTTAAATTCTTCAGGCCTAGTATATTGTGGGTGCTCTAAAGTATCTTCCGAAAAAGATTCTTTTTGAGTTACTTCTTCCTCTAATATTCCTGGTAGTAATCTAACGATACTTTCAAGAATGGTTATAGCTGGGGCTTCCCCACCGGCACAAACAAAATTTCCGATTGAAATTTCTTTAGTGGCTAGATTGTCGATAATTCTTTGATCGATACCCTCATACCTCCCGCAAATAAATGTTAATGATTTCTTTTCACTTAATTCTTGAGCTAATGACTGTTTAAAGGTCTCTCCCTTTGGAGTTAAAGCAATAACCTCTTCCCTATTTGAAATAGATTCTAGAGCTTTATATAGAGGCTCAGGCCTAAGTATCATACCGGTTCCCCCACCATAAGGTTTATCGTCGACAGTCCCTCTTTCATCAAGAGCAAAATCCTTTAGGTTTATAATATTTAATTTTATAAGATTATTTTTGATAGCTCTATTAAAAGGTAAAACGTTTTTAAATTCTTCAAATAATTTTGGAAATAAGGTGATTATATTAATTTCAAGCATTTGATTTAAGAGTATTACTCTTGAGCGGCAGCAGCTTCTGCTTGTTTTTTAGCCTTGGCAGCAGCTTTTTTTTCAGCCTTTGGGTTATAAGGTTTGAATGTGTATTTATCTTCTAAAATATCAGTAACTGCTTGGGAGATCATAGCTCCTTTTTTCTTCCATTCAGCTACTTTTTCTTTTTCGATGTTTACTGAATAAGGTTTAACGTTTGGATTAAAAGTACCTAGAATCTCAAGATACTCACCAGTTCTTTTAGATCTGGTTGGAACAGCTACTACTTTATATGTAGGTGCGTATTTTTTTCCGATTTTAGCTAGCCTGATACTTACTGACATAGTGGCAATATTACCAAATTTATCTCAATTTGTCTAATCCTTTTGCAGCAGCATCTTGTTCGGCTTTTTGCTTTGAGGTTCCCAAGCCCTCACTAAATAGCTCCCCGTTCACATAAACCCCTACTTTGAAGTTCTTTTCGTGTTCAGAGCCCCAAGATTCGATAATTTTATAGTTTGGAGTGGTTTTCTTGACTTCTTGGATTTTTTCTTGAAATTTAGTCTTAGCGTCTTTGTATGTATTCTTTTCAACATTCTCCTCTATTTTGTAGAATAGGCTGTCAATTAGAAATTTTTCACAGGCCTCCACACCCTTTTCTAAGTAAAGTGCTCCTAAAAATGATTCATATGTGTTCGCTAGGAGGTATTCTCTTTCCCTGCCTCCGGTTGCTTCCTCCCCTTTTGAAAGTAAGAGATGCTTTCCAAATCCTAGTTTTCCAGCTTCTTTAGCAAGTGAAGAAGTTTTAACAATTGATGCCCTAAGGTTGGTTAGATCACCTTCAGGTAACTCTGTGAATTTAGAATAAAGGTGTTTACTTGAGAGAAATTGTAGAACTGCATCCCCTAAAAACTCTAGTCTTTCGTTTGAAGGCAGAGTGTAAGCTGGGTGCTCATTAAGGTACGATCTGTGTGTAAAGGCTGTTTGAAACAGATCAACATCTGTTAAATCGAAATTTAATTCTTCATTTAAATTTTCAAGCAAAGTCATTTTATCAGTCAAATTTTAAAGCTTCGTAGATATAGCCAACTAGTTCTTGAACTGTAAGTTCTTCTAGTTCCTCTTCAATGCTTTCAATAAGATCCTCGTATTCAAATTTATATTTATCTGAAACGTCTAATAAGAAGTCTTGAACTTCTAGAGTTCCTAGGTTTAAGTCATCGCCTAGAATAGCGTTGTTTGATAGTTCGTCCTCTTCAACTCCGTACTTGTCGACTAATATTTTAACAATATCATTATATACATCTTCTTTTGTAATTCTTTCTTTCATAATTTCCTTTCCTTAGGATATCACCGATCCTAAAACTCCATGAATGAATTTACTTGAGTTATCATTTCCGAATTCTTTGGCTAATTCGACAGCCTCGTCAATGATAATTGAGGGCTCGTTGGTCTTATCAATTAACAATTCAAAAATAGCAATTCTTAGAATAATTAAATCTATCTTTGAAATGTTCTTGATAGGCCAATCTTTGGCGTGAGCAGATATTTGTTCATCAAGCTCTTCTACACTTTCTTTAACACCATTATAAAGTTTATAGTATAAATCACTATCGTAATCTATATTGCTTACTTCTTCTTTGTATAAAATTGTGGAATAAATTTCTTCTTCTTCTGCAAACATGAAACAAAACAGGTTTGTTAAGGCAAGGACTCGGGCATTATGTCTATTGTCTTGTCGGTTTATCATTATAGAAGTGGTATTTTTACTTACCGCATTCAGCACAGATTCTGTGAGGAAGCTTTAAAGCGCCACACAGTTTACACTTAATAGAGTTAACTATTTTTGCAAAATAGTGAGCGTTTCTTTTTTTCTTAGTTCTTGATTTACTATGTCGTCTTTTTGGTACTGCCATAAATTATCCTTTAAGTGAAATATACTTAAATTTACCTTATTTGTCAATGTTATTTATCTTTTAATTTTAGAAAAGTGACGATTGTCAGGGAGTATTTTCTCTCATCATAGATTTCCAGATTTAGATTTTGAATCAATTCTTTGATATCGTTGCCTCCATGAAAAAATACCACAATTCCCCCCGGGTTTAGAGTGTCTGAAATAAGTTGTAGTAAGAATTTATGGTGCCGATCTTCGTAATAGGGGTCAAGGAACACAATATCAAAATTTTTATCAGTGTTTCCAGCAAAAGTAATCGCTTTAGTGCCGTGCGCCTCGGCCTTAGTGTCGACTTTTAAAGCAAAAGCATTTTCTTTTGTAGCTTCGATGCTTGATCTATTTTCATCTACAAAATCAACAAAACGAGCTCCTCTGGAGATACTTTCAAATCCTAAAATTCCACTGCCTGAGAAAAGATCTAAAACTGCTGCATCTTCAATCTTATCCCCGATAATCATGAAAATAGCTTGTCTGATCATATCCCTTACAAATCTAAGATCTGGGTTACTTCTGGGTAATTTTAATTTTCGGTTTCTAAGCTCACCGCTTGAAATTCTAGGAGTATTGTTCAACATATATAGGTTATTTTATCATCAAATGGGGGGATTTTGGCTCTAAAAAGCCAAAATCCCCCCATATCTTATGAAATTTTACCTATTATGGAAGTAAAACTGTGTCGATAACGTGAATTACCCCGTTTGAACATTCAATATCTGGAGTAATAACGTGTGACTGGTTAATCATAACCCCGTTAGTAGTATCAACTTTAAGCATTCCTCCTTCTAGTGAAGGTGCTTCAGTCATTCCTGAAACATCGGATGCCATAACTTTACCTGATACAACATGGTAAGTTAAAATCTTAGTTAATTTTTCTTTGTCTGCTAAAAGTCCTTCAACAGTTCCTTCTGGTAGTTTGGCGAAAGCCTCATCTGTAGGCGCAAATACTGTGAATGGTCCAGCACCGTTTAAGGTTTCAACCAATCCTGCAGCTTGAACTGCTGCTACTAAAGTTTTAAAGTTTCCTGCATTTACTGCGGTTTCAACAATAGTGTTCATATATAAATACTCCTTTCATGAAAAATATACTAAATTTATAATTGCATATTTCTTCCTTGATAGGTAGGTTTAATTGTTCCAGATATTTTCGCTTGAACTGGACTTGTATAAAGCCCTTAGTTTTGGGTATTTGTCTAATTTTGGAAGTAAATTCGAAGCTTCTATTTTGGCTTTTTCTAAAATGTATAAATTGGTCAAATCAGCAAATTTGAAATTTTTAAACCCTGACTGCATTCTTCCAGTTACGTCTCCTTCTCCCCTGATTTTCAGGTCAATCTCAGCTAATTCAAGTCCGTTTGAATATTTTTCCAAATTTTTAAGCCTTTCCATAGAATTTTTATTGCCAGTTGAGGGACTAACTACACAAAAACCTTCTTTAGATCCCCTTCCTACTCTACCTCTAAGTTGATGAAGTGAGGCTAGTCCGTATCTTTCAGCTGACTCAATCACAATAATTGTGGCGTCTGGTATATCCACACCCACTTCAATTACAGGTGTAGAAACAAGAATTTGAATTTCACCGCTTCGAAATTTTCTAATAATCTCTTCTTTTTCAATTGGTTTTAATTTGCCATGAAGTAAACCAACTTTTTTATCTTTAAAAATTCCAGTTGATAGTATCCCAAACTCCTTTATAGCTGATTTTACTTGGGAAAACTCTTCTGCCTCTGATTCATTAATAAAAGGACAGACTATAAAAGTGGGTTCGTTTTTTTCCAGAATCCATTTGTACATATCGTCACGCTTGTTTGGGTAGATAACATAAGTGGTGATTTTTTTATCTTTATTTGGAGGGGCTTCAAGGACTGATATTTCTAGGTCCCCGTATAATGTCAGGGCAAAAGTTCTAGGAATGGGTGTTGCAGTCATAGTCAGTAGGTTGGGAACAACTTTTTGATTATAGATGTTTAGAATTTTTGATCTTTGCTCTACTCCAAACCTGTGTTGTTCATCAACAATTACTAAGGCTACATCTTTTACATCTTGAAAATCAAATAAAATAGCGTGGGTTCCAATACAGATATCAAAATCAGTTTCAGCTAATTTTATTTTTGAACCCCCTACTTTTAATATTATTTGAGTACCATGAGGCTCAAGATATTTTTTGAAACTTTCGAAGTGCTGTCTGGCTAAAATTTCGGTTGGGGCTAAGTATAAAACTTTATAACCGTTTAAAACTGTAAGTTGTGAAGCCATAACCGCCACCATAGTTTTTCCAGTTCCCACATCTCCCTCTAAAAGTCGGTTCATGGGGGTTGATTTGACTAAATCTTTCGAGATTTCGCTAACTGATTTCTCCTGCGTTTGGGTTAATTTAAAAGGAAGGGAGTTTCTGACTTCGGTTAATTCTTTAGAAAAATCCCTTATTTCATGCGCTGTAAGTTTTTGAGCCCACTTATCTTTTCTTTCCTCGACCTTTAAAAGTTCTAAAAGAAGTTCATCAAATTGCAGTCTTTCGATTAGTTTTTCACTATCTTGCCCCGGCTTTGGAAAATGAAGGTGATAAAGAGTGTCTCTTAGCTCTTGAAACTGATATTTATTTATAATTTCAAGCGGTAGATGCTCTTCAATCTCTGAGTTTTCAAAGGCAAACTTAATCTTATCTCTTAAAAACTTTGAGTTTACTCCCTCTGTTTCTGGATATACCCCTAAAATTTCTCCATCATTTTTTGGCTCATCCTCAATTTTTTTAATCGCTGGTGCAGTTAGTGAAAGTTTACTTCCGCTTGGTTTAACGACTCCTGTTAGTTGATAGTTCTCCCCTACTTCTAATGACTTAACTAAGTAGTGCATGTTAAACCATACTAAATCGAGTTTCCCCGTTTCATCTTTAAGAACTCCTTTGGTTAATCTTTTTCTATTTCTAGTAAAAACATTATCCACAGAAAGTAGCATTCCGTTTACCGTCACACTCTCATTGGGCTGCAATTCTTTTATTTTTTTTAAATTTGAGTAATCTTCATACCGAGAAGGTATATGAAAAAGCAGGTCTTTAACGGTATTTATTCCTAGTTTTGATAGAAAGAATTCATATTTAGGGCCTATTTTAGGTATTTTAGAAACTTTGCTAAGTAAATCAAGCATTATTGAAAGAACAGTGAGATATATGGTAAAAATGACCCAAGTAAAAAGAAAATAGTTATGGCAATAATTATTATTTTATTTCTAAATTCTCGATTTCTAAATTTCTTAAAAAATTTCATTTAAATAATCCTTAGATAAATTTTCTTACCGAATTTTACACTATCGCCTTTTTTAATCATAAAGTTTAAATCATTAGTTTTTTGGGAGTTAACTTCCAATCCGTTTTGCTCAATTACTTTTTTAATTTCAGAACTAGAGACATCTGTAAGATTTTCTTTTAAGAAATCTAGAATTCTAATTGAATCCCCAGCAATACTAATATCTAAAACTTGGTTTTCGGAAAAGTTTTTATTTTGAACAGTATGCTCGAATTCAGTTTGGCATTGATTTGCTTCTTCTTCAGAATAATTTTCTGTTACTAAAGTGAAAGCTAGTAATTTTTTGTAAACCATTGGGTTGGCGTTATTTTTAGTAAGGTCTGTTTCAATTATTGAGATTTCTTCAAGTCCTAGGTTTGAGAGAGCCACAAAGCATTTAACGATAACATCATCCCCAAGAGTCATAACACCTGAATAAAGATCGTAAGGATTACCACTAGCAAAAAAGATTGCATTTCCTTCTGATTTTCCAATCTTCTTTCCTTTTGAATCGGTCAGCATTGGAACTGTAATCACAAATTTATCTTTGTTTTTCATTTTTTTAAGAAGATCTCTTCCTATCATCATGTTAAACATTTGGTCGGTTCCACCTATCTCGGCATCAACATCCATGGCTACACTGTCAAATCCCTGCATTAAAGGGTAAAAGAACTCATGAAGATAGATGGGTTGATTCTTTCTAATTCTTTCTTGGAACATATCTCTTTCTATTAATTGTTCGTGGGTTAAATTTGAGGCTATTTTTATAACTTCTTCAAAATTAAGTTTTGACAACCAGTCATAGTTATTTAGAATTTTAGCTGGATTTGGTCCGTCAAATTTTAAAATTTTTGAAACTTGTTTTTGAATACTTTGGGCATTTTTTGAAACTTCTTCTACTGTTAATTGTTTTCTAACATTTAATTTATCAGGATCCCCAATTGTTGCAGTCATGCCTCCCATTAGAACAATAACTTCAAAACCTGCTTCTTGCAAATGTTGCAGTTTCTTTAAAACTGCTAGGTGCCCGATATGAAGCTCTGGAGCTGTAGGATCGATTCCATGATAGATTCTTAGTTTTTGACCAGATTTTATTTTTGAAATGAGGAAGTCTTTTGAAGGTAGAACCTCAGCGATATTCCTAAATAATACTTCTTCTAATTTTAAATCATCCATTTTTTAATTTTACCACTAAGACTAGAATAATGATTTCCAAATAAACCGGCTACTTGGTATACTAAATATGTGAAATTCGATCTTAAGAAGTTCTCAAAAATTAAATTTGGCTTTAAAAAAGAACAAGCTAAAGTTAAATCTGTCGGCAATTCTGCTTCTAAATTTGAGCTTTATAACGAAATTATAAGCAAGATGTCTGGCATTTTAATTGCAGTCATTGTTGTTATATTTGTGGTTTTTATCTACTATTCCAAGGATCTACCGGATCCAAATAAATTATCCACCAGAGGAAATGAAACCGGTACAAAGCTTCTTGATAGAAATGGAAATTCCATTTTCGAGTTATATGGAGATAAGAATCGAGTTTTAATCAAGCTTGAAGAGGTTCCTGAGAATATAATTAATGCCACAATGTCAGCCGAAGATGCTGAGTTTTACATTCACAGTGGATTCTCGCTTAGAGGTATGGCTAGAGCTGTTAGAAACACAGTAACCGGAGAAGGTCTTCAAGGAGGTTCCACCTTGACTCAACAAGTTGTTAAGAATTCTCTACTTACCCAGGATCGAACAATTGATCGAAAAATTAAGGAGCTTATCCTTTCTTTACAAATTGAATCAAAGTATTCAAAATCAGACATTTTGCAAATGTACTTCAATGAAACCCCCTATGGTGGTCAGAATTACGGTATTTACTCGGCTTCCAAAGCTTATTTCGCTAAGGATCCTAAAGATTTATCCCTATCTGAATCGGCGTATCTTGCCGGCCTTCCTCAAAGACCTTCCTACTACTCCCCGTATTCTTCGAATAAAGAAGCGGGAATTGGAAGAAGAAACACGGTTTTATACTTAATGAGGACTAACGGGTGGGTTAGTAAAGATGGAAACAGAAATTATATTTCTGAAGAAGAATACCAAAATGCACTAAATGAAAAACTCAATTTCAAACCTTCCGCCGCAATTTTTAAAGCTCCTCATTTTGTATTTTATGTTAAAGATAAATTGATGGAGCAATACGGAGAAGACGTTGTTGAGAACGGTGGATTACAAGTTAAAACAACATTAGATCTTGGAATTCAGGAAAATGCTGAAAAAATTATGGGACAAGTTCTTGAGAAGGAGAAAGTTTACGGGGTTGGTAACGCTGCTGAAGTTATCTTAGACACTAAAACTGGACAAGTTTTATCCTTGATTGGCTCTAAAAATTACTTTGGAAATGCCGAACCTGAAGGATGCGAAACCGCCACTACAGGAGAGAAGGGATGTACCTTTGACCCATACTTTAATGTTGCTGTTGCCAGCAGGCAGCCTGGTTCTGCCATTAAACCCATCACTTACGCCGGTCTAATAGAAAACGGGTTTTCGCCTGCATTTACTTTCTTAGATGTTCCAACAACTTTTACAGGAGAAGGGGTTGGTGATAACAAAGCCTATACACCAGTTAATTATGATGGAACCTACAAAGGCCCTGCCTCACTACGAAAATCATTAGGTAACTCTCTTAACATTCCCGCTGTTAAAGCCTTAAGTATTTTAGGTTTAGATAAATTTTTAGATTTATCAAAGAAGATGGGTATTACAACTTTTCAGGATAAAACACGATTTGGTTTATCCCTAACTCTTGGAGGTGGTGAGACAAAACTTATAGAACTTACTTCTGCTTATACAGTGTTTGGAAATAAAGGAATCTATAACGAACCTGTTTACATTTTAGAAATTAAAGATTCACAAGGAAATGTTATTTACGCAGCTCCCGATCAAAGAGGCCAGAGAGCCCTTTCTGAAGAAACAGCTTTTATTATTTCTGATGTTCTAGCTGATGATGGTGCCAGAAGCGCTGTGTTTGGTTTTGGATCACCACTTAAAATTCCAAACCATCAAGTGGCTGTAAAAACAGGTACCACAAATAATAAAAGAGATAACTATGCTGTTGGTTACTCCCCTTCTTACACCGTGGGTGTATGGGTTGGAAATTCAAATAACCAACCTCTAAATTCTGCAATTGCTTCAGGAGTTTCTGGGGCTACTCCAATTTGGTCTGAAACTATGAAGTTCCTACTGAAAGATAAACCTACAACTGGTGGGAATGTTGAGAAATTTAACCCAACTTCAAACTTAATAAAAATCGAAGTTGACGAGAGATCCGGGTTACTCCCATATAAAGATTTTCCTAAAAGAAGTGAGTGGTTTGTTAAAGGAACCGAACCTCAGTCGCCTAGCGAATGGTATAAGACTATAGAATACTGCACTATTGATGGAAGAATTGCCAATGAGGATTGTAAGAACGCTGGAGAAACCAAAACCAAAACATTTATTGGAATCACTGACTATAGACCAGAGTGGCAAAATTACACAGACGCTTGGTTACAAGAGAATTATGGAAAAGATTCTACTTATTTCCCTCCTACTATAACCTCAAAGCTATCATTTAACGATGATAAGCCTGAGGATATGGATCCTTATATTAGAATTGTTGCTCCAAAAGAGAATTCAAATGTTCCTGCCAGTTTCAGAATTTCAACTGAAATCTCATCTTCTGAGAAAATTAAGAAAGTAAGATTCTATTTAGATGGAAGCGAGGTTGGTTCTGATACTTCTTCCCCATTTGGTTTTACCTTTAATTTAAATACCAATCAATTTGGTTCCCATAAATTTAAAGCCAAGGCTACTGACGATAATGATAATGAAGGTGAGCACGAAGTTACTTTAAATGTAATTTCTGCACTTGAAGAAGACAAATAATTCAATCTTTTTAAATTTTTATAAATTATAATATTTTTGGAAATAGACGTTTAGAAAATAGATCTCTAGGAGATAAAAGTTACATTAAACCTCTTTGAGGTATTACCCATTATTTCTTCTCTAATTTTCTTAGATTCATTGGGATAAGCTGTGTAAAATCTAAAGGTTACTTTTCTATTTGATCCATCAATAAACTCACCCAGAAACTCTATTTTAGCAACCAGTGGTGATACGTTTTTTGCATATTCAATAATTTCCCCATTTTGAGAATCAATATGAGAAACAAAAGTTAGATCTTCTTTTGATAGATTTTCAAATTCTGTAACCACGTATGATTTAAACGAAGTTAACTTGATTAAATCATTTATTTTCAATTCAGCAAAATTGCCATTAAAGTATCCAAGCTCTCTTTCATTTGAAAATATTGAGATATGTTTGGAGGATGTTTTCAACACAAAAGCGATGTTTAAATTGGACAATATTAAGTCGATAACTCTTCTAATATATTCACTGTTTTTTTGATTGTCTCCCGATTCATACATTATTCCTACAACTTTTTCTTCAATTAAATTTTCACCCTCTTTGGAGTAAACATTTCCAATCTCGAAGATCTTAATTTCAGATTTCCCATGTTTTGAGTAACTTTTTAAAACATTCTGAAGCGTTTCTTTGATAGAAAGTCTTAATGAATCCTTTTCACTGTTTACTGAATTTAAAAATGCTATCCTTGATTCTACTCCGTCGAATTTAACAATTGGATCGGTAATATGTTCATGAAAGCCGCTTGAGATAAGTAAATCTGTAATTTTTGCCTCAAATTTAAGAGTTGCTGGGGTGATATCGGTGGGTGGGTAGTTGTTGATTGGCTGAGGTTTAATTTTTGAATATCCATAAATTCTGATTACATCAGCAACTAAATCATCCTCAACTTCTACGTCCGTTCTAAAAAAAGGAACTTGGACTTTTATTTTATTATCTTTATTTTCTATAATTTCGTATTCTAGTGCCTCAAGGATTTTTTCAGCTTGATCAAAATAATAATTTTCACCGGAAATCAAATCTAGTCTCTCTTTGTGTAGGGTCATAATTCTCGGATGGTACTTTTCTTTTTCAAAGTCATCGTTTTCAAATGCCTCTCCGCCACAATGTTCTAAAATTAAATCTGTTGCTCTAATTATGGCCAAATCTACTAACTCAGGAGATAAGAATTTCTCAGATCTAAGCACAGTTTCATTTCTAATCCCAACCTCTCTTGAGGTTCTTCTAATGCTTGCTTGATCATAATTACCTGAGTCTAGGATGATATTAGTTGTATTTTCAGTAACTCCGGTTCTAAGTCCACCAACGATTCCTCCGATGCAGATTGGATTTCCATTTTCTGATAAAACTAAAGTACCTTCTTTAAGTTTCATTAAAGAGCTATCTAAGGTTTGGATAGTTTCATTTTCGGCAGTTTCACGAAGCACAATTTCTTTTTTCTCAAATTTATCAATATCCTGGGCATGAAGCGGTTGTCCCATTTCCACCATCACATAGTTTGTAATATCAACAATATTGTTGATTACAGGAAGTCCGTAGGCCGCAAGTCTATCCTGGATGAATTTGGGACTCTCCCCTACTTTTACATCTTTAATGACTCTGGTTCTGAACCTATTAACTTTATCTGATTTGATATGAATAAATAATTCTTCTGTTTTTTTCAATTTTTGAGAAATAAGTTTGGGAAAATGTAATTTTAAATCTTCAAATGCAGCTATGTCTCTAGCACAGCCGATAATTGAAAGCCAATCAGCTCGGTCCATTCTATGTTCTAGGTCTAATACTTCCCCATAGATTGGTTTATCAAGCATTAGCCCAATTTCTGTGAAAGCTTTAGCTAACTCTTTTGGAGATTTTGAGGTATGGATATAATCTTTTAACCAAACTAAGGGTATTATCATTTGTAAATTATTCCTCCACCGTATAATTTTCTGATATCGTCAATTTTATATCTTTGCATAACTAGCCTATCAAGACCCATTCCAAAAGCAAAACCAGTATAAACCTCCGGATCTATACCACACATTTTTAGTGTGTTGTAATGAATCATCCCTGACCCTAGAACTTCAATGTACCCTCTATATTTACATACTGAACAGCCCTCACCTCTGCAGAATCTACATTGAATATCGGTTCCAAGGCCTGGAGAAACTTCTGGATAGTATTTATATCTAAATCTTAATACAACATCGTCTCCAAATAAATGATGATGAAAATCGGTTAGTGTTTGAATTAAGTTTTTAATTGTAATTCCTTTATCTACAACCACGCCCTGGTATTGATAAAAGAATGAAGAGTTGGTTGCGGTTAAGGTTTCGTTTCTAAAACATTTGCCTGGAACCACAACTCTGATTGGCGGCTGATTTTCAGTTAGTACTCTAGTTTCAACGCTCGAGGTATGGGTTCTAAGCAGTACTCCTGGGTTTATATACAAGGAGTCTTGTAAGTCGGTAGCTGGGTGATTCTCCGGAAGGTTTAATTTTCTAAAGTTGTATTCCTCGGTCTCGATTTCTGGTCCTTCAACTACGGAAAATCCATAAAATTTGAAGAAGTTATTCATTTCTCTAATTGTTTCGGTTGTCGGATGTAAATATCCCTTTTCCCCTTTGGTAAGTTTGATAGTTTCATCGATTAGTAGTTTACTTGATTCATCGATTAAATTAATGTTCTCTTCTAGTTCCTTGGAAAGTGAATTGATCTTAGGTCCCCAGACTTTTCTTTCCTCAATACCTAATCTGGGGATTTCTTTGATTAATCCGGTAATTAGTCCAGTGTTTTTTGAAAAGTATTTTAGATAAATTTCATCTTTACCTAAAATTGATACATCTTTTTCAAACAGGTTTCTTATTTCGAGTATTTTTTGATTAATATCCACTGTATGTATTTTACTAACATTTTCTTGATTTTACTATTATATTGATATAATTAGGGGCATTAATATTAAAGGAGAGGTGCTATGAGCTACGACTTTAGTGTCTTCCCAGACGGCTCTAAGATTTCAAACAGTCTCTTAGTGTTGCATCTCGAGCAAATCTACGACATGCTAGGGACATGGGAAGGTAAGGGCATTTTGTTCTTTTGCACTCACTTAGTTAAGTTTGGTCAAATTCCTAAGGATGCTGGAAAGCCGGATGTTTCTGAGTACAAAAGAGTTCTTTCTGAAAATGGATTGATGTCCTCCCCTGTGAGGAATAATAAAATTGTTCTTGCAAAGAGTTTTGAGAGGACACTGATTAGTGTTGATCTTCAGAATAACTTGTATAACAAACTTTATCAAAACATCGTCCAACAAAAGAGGGTTGGTTTTAAGTTAGTTATCAATTTGAACCAGTACAATTCTCTAACTAACGAGTATCTAGATCCGGTGGAGGCTAAATCGGACGCTGAATTTAATATTTCCCCCAGCATTGTGGCATTTATTAATTCATTGTAATTTACGAGTCACAAAAAAGGCGGATGGAATTTATAAAATTCCATCCGCCTTAACGTTTTTAAATCAGCT
>CAMDGN010000007.1 GCA_945897985.1 candidate division WWE3 bacterium
AATACATCAAAGGGACTTCGTTTATTTCCAATAATACAAATTTCACTTCTTTAGATACAAAATTCAAAGTTTTATTTAGTAACTTTATTAGTAAAGAGTCTCTAGATGGGTACCTAACCTCAGAGATAGGTAAGAGTTACCTAGTTTACTATGTTAACTGCTTTGATATTTTTATTCAAAATCCACAAGAGTACTCAGTTAACATGTCTAATGTCCTTCATTTAATGGATCTTACTGATTCAGTTGAGTACAGATTCGCGGAGGAGTCCTTTGATATGCCAGTATATAAGGATTTAAATACCCTTACTTCCTTATCAGATACATATAACTCTCAGTACTCATCTAAAGAGCTCTACGAGGTTCAAAAATCCCTATCTAGGCTAATTGATTTCAAAGATACCTCAACGATAGACCTTGCTGTTGCAGATGAGCTTAGCTCTGTTGCCTTGTGGGAAAGCACAACCTCTGAAGTTGTTAATGATTACCTAAGATATAATTTTATTTTGCTTTCACTGCTTTCGCATTCGATCGATACTAAATTAGATTTACTCAACCACTCTACAAAGGCTAATGTATCAAGTCTTTTGAATGAGCTAGATGCTTACTCTAAAGATAATGAAAAGTTGAAATCAGTCATTGAATCTTATTCCTCATTTATCAACCAGAAATAACCTTCTTAGCAATAAAATATTCTATGTGATACCAAGCTAGTTTCTGCTTATTGTTTCAACCAATAAATCCAATTAACGCAAAAAAGAAGGGGTCGCTTTCGCGACCCCTTCTTTGATGCTTTGAGAATTAAAATTATTTTAATTCTGCTTTAGCTCCAGCATCTTCAAGCTTCTTCTTTGCAGCTTCAGCTTCAGGTTTCTTTACTCCTTCAAGTAAAGCTTTTGGTGCTGACTCTACGAAAGCTTTAGCTTCAGTTAACCCTAATGTAGGATTAATTTCTTTTACGGCTTTCATAACTGCAACTTTGTTTGCTCCAACTTCAGTTAGGACTACGTCGAATTCGTCTTTCTCTTCAACAGCGGCAGCTCCTCCAGCTTGAGCCATTCCAGCTCCAGCCATCATTACAGGCGCAGAAGCAGATACTCCGAATTTTTCTTCCATAGCTTTAACTAATTCGTTAAGCTCTAACACTGTCATGGATTCAACCATGTCCATTATTTTTTGTGCATTTTCTGACATTTTTTTCTTTCCTTTCTTTTAAATTATTTACTTTTTATCAGCAATAGCTTTGAATAGATAAACGATTCTGGACTGTGTTTGGTTCAGAGTATTTACTAATCCAAATATTGGTGATTTCATTGATCCAACTAATTTTGCAATTAGTTCTTGTTTTGATGGTAACTTGCTGATATCTGAAAGTTCTTTTTCAGAAACTAGCTTGTTTTCAAAGATACCTGACTTTGCTCTAAGCTTTTCTACTTTAGTAGAGAAGTCAAAGAAAGACTTAATAGTAGCAACAGGGTCGCTGTAAGAAAGAATAGCTACAATTTGTCCGCTAAGACCGTTAGTAACTTTCTCCTCAATATTGTTTTCGATTAAAGCCTTTTTAAGAAGAGTATTTTTTGAAACTAATACTTCCCCTCCTTTTCCTCTAATCTCCTCTCTGAAGGATGTTAAATCCTTAGAATTGACTCCTTTGAAGTCAGAGAATAGGATAGAATTGGCTTTGCCGACTTTAGCTTTAATTTCTGCTAGCTTTTCAATATTTTTTGAGTTAGGCATTCCTATTTCCTTTAATTATTTACTTTTACTTAATTAGAGAGATAAAATTTATGTTTTAGATTTTATACCTCGGCTAGATTTTTAATCTCTTTAAGAGACCTAGCTGTCTTAAGCAATACGTGTATTTTAATTGATTTAGTTGCCTATTTCAATAGGGAGTTACTGCCTTATTAAGATAGTTCCATTTACTGAAGAAGAGTGCTGCTCTTCCAGTTTGTAGCGATAATTCTTGGTGAATTTTCAATTTTTAGGCTCACGTTTCTTATTAATTTAGGTCGCTGATCGTCTCTTATGCTTTTAAGGGGCTTTAGCTCCTCAGCAAAGATACTTCTTACTTGGTAGTAAGTGTGGCTTACTGCTGTATTTTCAAAGTTAGTTCTTAGATTTTTGTCGGTGAAGATTACATTGTCGAAAACGACTAACGAGATAATTACAGGTATGAATGCAGAAATCATGGGCGTGAGTTTCTTCATGAATTTAATAATAGTTGAGATATTTTAGGGAGTCAATATGCTGGTTACATGGTTTACCCTTAAAAATACACTGAAATGTCGCATGTACTACTGGCTGAGGGTAAATTAATAGGTACAATTCCTGCCTCAGTTATTAACGCATATTTAACGCAAGATTGATTTAAGCTCAGTCTCCTATAGTAATTATTTAACGCATATTTAACGCAGAATTCTACGACAGTTAATTTTAATTAGTAAATAGAGGCAGGACATGCCTCATACAATAGAGAGAGGGTAGTAGGAATACTGGTTTAATCGATGATTTCTGTTTATGTAGTAGGAGATTTAATGGCTTACAGGTTTACAGATTTTGGGTCTAGTTGGTATGATCCACCCATTGTTGATGATAGGAATATTGATTTAATCCAATCTGGTTTAGCTTTTGAAGGCCTGTTTTGTTTTAGAGAAGTAGTGATATCAGCCAAATTTTCTTCAAGTTGTTTAGCTTCAAAAGAAGATTTTCCAATAACAGTGTGGATTATAGGGAAATTCTGTTCGGTTCTAATTTCAATTTTACCTTTTTTAAGTTGCTCAACAGCCTTTTTAACATCTGAAGTGACAGTACCATTCTTTGGGTTTGGCATAACTCCAGCTGGTCCTAGAACTCTTGCAACTTTTGCTATTTTTGACATGAATGCTGGTTCAGCAACAAGTAGGTCAAAGTCATTTCCAACTCTTAGTTTTCCACTAATGATTAAGTCTAAATCTTCTTCTTTAAGATTTAAGTCGGCCTCTTTAATTTCTGTAGAAGCAAGTACAGCTACCTTAACAGTCTTTCCTGTTCCGTTTGGTAAAACAGTAGTGAATCTAATCATTTGATCTGCTTTTTTGACGTCTAGATTGAGATTTATGTGTAGTTCGATTGTAGAGTCGAAATTTGTTTTACAATCGTTCTTAATTTGATTTAGAGCTTCAAGAGTGTTGTTATACATAATATTTATTCTTCTACCTCAACTCCCATTGATTGTGCTTGGGAAGCTATTATTCTTGAGGCCATTTCTATATCTTTAGTATTTAAATCTGTCATTTTAATTTTAGCAATTTCTTCTACTTGTGCTTTAGTTAATTTTCCAACTTTTTTCTTATTTGGAGTAGGGGAACCACTTTGAATCTTAAGTGCTTTTTTAATCAAATAAGATGTAAGAGGTGTTTTAGTGATGAAGTCAAAAGATCTGTCTTCAAATACAGTTAAAACAACAGGGATAATTGCATCTCCTTGAGAGGCTGTTCTAGCATTGAATTCTTTACAGAAATCCATAAGAGGAACACCGTGTTGACCTAGTGCTGGACCTACTGGAGGTGCAGGTGTAGCTTTACCTGCTGGTAAATTTAATTTGACATATGCTTTAACTTTTTTAATCTTTTTATTTGTTGTAGGTGCCATAGATTACGATTCTAGCAATTTCCTGCTAAATTTCAATAAGTTAGATTCCAGAAATTTGAGCGAAGTCTAATTCTAGAGGAACTTCCTTACCAAAGAATGATACTAATACTTTTACTTTTCCTTGATCTTCGTTTACTTCAGAGATTTTTCCTATGTGGTCAGAGAATGGTCCTTCGACTATTTTTACAGAATCTCCTTCAGCAAACTTCATTTCGAATTTAGGGGCGTCTGAGACAACATATTTCATTAAAGCGGCAACTTCGTTTTCAGGAAGTGGGGTAGGAGTGGTTCCAGCACCTACAAATCCAGTAACTCCTTGAGTCGCTCTAACTAGTTTCCATGAATCTTCATCCATTAACATATTTATATAAACGTATCCTGGGAATAATCTTTCATTAACTTTTCTTTTTTTACCCTCAGAGATAACAACTTTTTGTTGAGTAGGGATAAACAATTGGAAAATTTTATCTGTAAATCCTTTAACCTCAGCTCTTTGTTTAAGGGTAACTGCTACTTTATTTTCGTGTCCTGAATAAGTATGAATAATGTACCATCTAGCCCTTGGATGAGTGCTTTCGTTGACAGTTATTAAGTTATTTTCGTTAATATTGCTTTCCATAGGTTTATATTATATATGAAAATCCTAAGTTTAACAGGTAATCGATACCTGTTATCAGTAGGCCTACTACCAAACTTACAATTATTACGTAAGTAGTTAGTTTTATAGTTTCTTCTTTACTCGGCCATTGTACAGTTTTTAGCTCTGATACAGCTTCTTGAATGAAGGAGAACAATTTCATTTTGGTATTTTAACACCAAAATGTTTGAATTTGAAGTAATTTTTACTATAATAAACTGTATGTTAGACATATTGTTCTCCAACCCGCTGAGCTTTTTTATTTTAATTTCCTGTTTAATTTTTTCTATAACAATCCATGAGTTTGCCCATGCTTGGGCTGCGTATAAATTGGGCGATTCGACCCCTAAATACCAGGGTAGGGTAACCCTAAACCCTCTTTCCCATATTGATCCTATCGGGCTGCTTCTCTTGGTCCTAGCTGGTTTTGGTTGGGGTAGGCCTGTTGAATACGATTTATACAGTCTAAAACATCCTAAAAGAGACGTTTTACTTATATCTCTGGCCGGACCGCTATCAAATTTTATTATTGCGTTTTGTTTTTTGATTATAGGTAAGTTCATTGGCTTCAACACTGTTATTTCCCAGCTAGTTACCCTAAATTTAGTTTTGGGAGTCTTTAACCTCTTACCTATACACCCTTTAGATGGATTCAAGGTTGTTACAGGTCTATTGCCCTACAATCTTGCCTATAGATGGCAAGACTTAGAGAATTACGGTATCTATATTTTACTAGTATTCATCTTTACTGATGCTTTCAAGTATACCGTTTTGCCTATCGTTTCAGTGATATTGTCTTTTATGAATTTCCTAATCTAGATTAGAATAATTCTTGACAGGGGAGAGAAAATATTCTTTAATAAATGTATAAGTTATATCTTCCTGATGTGCTTGTGAGTGATGGGATTGAAAATTTCTCAACACCGATATCTTGAGGGATAGGCAGAAATCCCACGTAACCTTACGAGATATTTTGCCCTTCATAACGGCACATTGGGAGATATTAAGTATTTACTGATTTTCTTTGATATATTTGTTCACGTCGAATTTTGACTTACACCCGTTGTAATTCATATATCTAATTTTTCCAAAAATAGGTCTAGGGAACCAAGCTCTATCGTGAACTCCTCCAATACTCCAGGCGAGGCCTGTGTATCCGCTTGGATCTCTGCCGTCAAGTTCGTATTTATCGTTTAAGTATATTCCTATTTCCAGGGCTTCTTCTGGGGATTTAGTCCATTCCAGAAGTTTTTTAGCCCAATACATCCGTAAGTAGCCGTGCATTTTGCCCGTACGCACCATTTGATTCTGAGCTGCGTTCCAGAGAGGGTCGTGGGTCTTTGAATTTTCAAATTCATGTTTGGTATATAGGTACTCTCTTCTATCACCTTTGGTTTCTTCTAATGTCTTTTTAGCCCAGTCAGGAAATCCGTCAGTATTGTCATAATTATGGTTGAAATAGCAGTAATTGTCAGCCAATTCTCTCCTCACTATCAACTCTTCTAAAAAGGAATCTGTGTTGGCTGAATGGGGGTTTTCACTGACTTCTAGAGCAACTCTTTGAGGTGATATCTGTCCGAAATGTAGAAAAGGGGAGAGATTGGACTGATAATCTAGGACTGGGTTATTTCTTAGTTCATCATACTTTGATAGTTTATTTTGAATAAAAAGTTTAATCTCTTTCATCCCTGATTTGTATCCAGGAGTTACCCAATCCACTGGCTTAACTTCTTTATTTACGTCTATTTTTTTGTATACATTTTTCCAGTCAATTTTTTCTTTTTTAATTGTATGGCTAGACTTTGAAATAGCTGGAATTTCAACTAAAAATTCCTTTAAAATTTTGTTAATTTTAGGTCTTAAAGTATAGGCGCCAAATTCTTGCTTGGTTGATGCGATCCAGCAGGGAACAATGTTATGTGCATCTACCTCGAGCATTGTCACTTTTATATCTTGGGCTATGCTTTTTCTCCAATTTCTACCAATTCTAAGAGGTGAGAAATCTGTAATAAGTAATGAGGCTTCACGTTGTTTTACAAAATGAGGGATTGTCTCATCAGGACTGCCCTCAAGTAAAAATAATGAGATATTTTTTTCATTTAGCTCTGTTTCAACTTCCTCAAGCCCTCTTATCATAAAGTCATATTGTCTGATAGTGGCATCTAAGAACCTTGATTTCATACTAAAAACTACTGCTAAGGGTAGATTATATTTTTTGGAATATTCTTGAGCTAGAACTAAGGCCCAGTTATCGTGAGCTCTTTGATCTCTACTCATCCAGTAGATTATCGGTCCGTTTGGTTCAAACTCGTAGTTATTTAATTTCTGAATTCTTCTTGGGTCAGTCATTTGAAAATTATAGATTATCTAATACTTCAATACCTAGTAGATTTAACCCTTTTTCTAAGATTTTGCTTGATACTTCTGTTATAAACAGTCTTAATTCTTTAGTGTTTGTAGGAGCTGTTAGTATTTTACATTCGTTATAGAAGTGATTGTAGGTCTTTGCATAATCGTATATAAAGTTAGCAAGGGTAGCAGGAGAATACTCTTTTGCAGCTTTTTGAACTATGTCGTTGAACATGGAGGCTTTAATTAGAAGTTCTTTTTCAATAGCATTTAACTCTACGGCTTTATCGCCTAAGAACTCAAATATTTCAGCATTGCTTAGGATACTTTTGCATCTTGCGTAGGTATAGAGTAGGTAAGGGCCTGTATTACCGTTTAGATCCAGTATTACCTCTGGTTCATAGATAATGTCTGTCCCGATTGAATTTTTTAAGATTAGGTACTTGAGTGAGGCTATAGCAATTTTTTCAGATATCCCTTCTAGGAAGTTCTGGTCTTTTTTGGAGGAGAATCTGATAATAACTTCCTCCTTAATTTGATCTATTATTTCGTCTAAAGTTACAATTTCTCCGGTTCTAGAAGACATTTTTCCAGTTTTTAATTTTAATTCTCCGTGCGGGAGGTGTATGGTTTCTTGTGAAAAGCCGAGTTGTTTAAATATTTCGATTAGATCTCTAAAATAGAATTCTTGCTCTTTGGCTGTAAAGATTATAGATAGGTCAGGATTATATTTTGTTTTTTTAAACTGATTTAGTCCTATCTCTTTGGCTCCATAAGTAGGAATTCCATATTGATTGATTACTACCTCCACATTCATCCCGTGTTTCTTACCGTCCCAAATAATTGCTCCATCAGATTCTTCAAAAATAGGGGAGGATTTAATAATTTGAGTTCCAATTTCTCCTGTAATTGATTCAAAGAAGTAATCCTTAAAGTTAGTGCCTAGCTTGAGGTATATAGCTTCAAAGTAGTCAAGTGATTCTTTTCTTCCTTTGTCATATATTTTTTCTATAATTTCTAAATCAAATTTGTCTGAAGTCTTGTATTTATTAATGATCTCAATTCCAGAAGCTTTAGCTAATTTTTGTGAAATTGTGAATATAAGGTTATTTAGTTCTTGGATCAGGGTTTTTTCGCTATCAACGTTATATAGCTTCGATCCTAAAACATATGCTTCTCCTAAGTACTCAATTGTTTTAACATTTGATAGCGCAAGGAAAATATCTAAAGAATAATTTTTTTCTTCAATATTCCTTAAAATTCCAAAAATAGTTTTTGCAACATGAATTCCTACATCTCCTTGGTAGCAGACATTGATTGCCTCTGCTCTTTGGCTATTTATCAACCTAAACACCGACTCTCCAAGGGCATTAGTCATGAAGTGACCTATATGGAAGAGTTTAAATGGGTTAGGATCAGTGTATTCAACCATAACTTTTTGGCCTGAAAAATAATTTCCAGTACCTAAAGTATTTTCATCCACGCTTATTCTTAACGATTCGAAGATATAGCTTTCAGTAAGGTAGAAGTTTATAAATCCTTTAACATTCTCAATTTTTTCAAATTTTGTGGCTATATCCTCATTTTCAATACTACTGATAATAAGGTCAGCTACATCGATTGGGGATTTACCGACTTTTTTAGCTACCTCATAAGATACAGAGGTGGAGTAGTGGCCGAAATTGGCTCCTTTATAAAGCTCTAGGCTAAGATTTGGAAGTTGTTGTTGGAACTGTTTTTGAATGATTTTATAGATTACTGTCTTGATTTCGTCGGATATTAACATAGTAAAATTATAGCAAAGAAATTTGGCAGGCCTACCAGGAATCGAACCCGGGACAACGGTTTTGGAGACCGATGTGATACCACTTCACCATAAGCCTAGTTGATACAAAATATTTTAACAAAATAAGTTAGAGATTAGTAGTAAGGAGAAAAAGTTTACTTTAGTTTTTGCTTCTCTTTGTGCAGAGTTACTTTTCCGCATTGTCTGCAGAATTTTTGCATTGAGATTTTTTCAGTAACGTTGATTTTATTTTTGGATGCAACATAGTTAGATGAGTTACATTCACTACATTGAAATCCTATTAATAGTCTGTTGGTCTTTTTTGCCATACCGGAATAATAATAGAAAAGGGGATTATAGTCAATAATTTCGGGAAAATTCCGATTGTTTTATGGAGCTCACAGGCGGAATTGAACCGCCGACCTTTTCCTTACCATGGAAATGCTCTACCAACTGAGCTATGTGAGCGTCGTTCAATTATTTATTTTATGGTGCCAAGAGCAGGATTCGAACCTGCGAAGGCTTGCGCCAACTGATTTACAGTCAGTTCCGTTTGGCCACTTCGGTATCTTGGCATCCTGGAGCCTGGAAGGAGAATCGAACTCCTAACCTGCAGTTTACAAAACTGCTGCTCTGCCGATTGAGCTATCCAGGCACTACAGATTTATATTTTATCAAAAATACTTGAAAAAAGTAAAGATAGATGACATAATTCCGGGATATGTCATTAGTTTGTGAAATGTGTTCAAAATCCTACAATAGAGCAAACCTTGTAAAAAGATTAATTGGTAACAGAGTATCTAGAAGAACAACTAGAAGACAACAACCTAATCTTAGATCAAAAAGATTCAACATCGATGGAAGGATGATTAGACTTAAAATCTGCGCTTCTTGTTTAAAGAAGATCAATTCCGAAACTAAAGCTAAAGTAGCTGCTGCGAAGTAATTACTTTAAATAACCACTTATAAAATCTTTAATGTTTAGCTTCTTACCGTTTTCAACGGTTACTTCTGTTATATCTAAATTCCCGTTTACAAAAACAGCTTCGTTAACTTTTAGATAAACCTCATTTTGATTTTTAGGTTTTAAGTTGGAAAACTGTTTTAATTGTAGTAATTCTTTTAACTCTACTCTGAGTAAAGGCCAAGGATTAAAGGCTTTAATCTTTCTAAATATTTTTCTATCAGTGTCTCCAGTTTCAATAACAGCATCTTCTTTGAAAATAAAAGTGTGTTTAGGGTTTGATTTAGAGTAAGTATAGCTAGCTGCCCCGTGATCCTGGGGAAGAGGGCTTGTCTCGTTAGCTAGATACTTTTTTAGAACATTACTAATCTCTTTACTTGCTTCATCAAATAAATATTCATAAGCTTGTCCTGAACTTAGATTTTCGTTTAGCGAAAATTTGGATTGGTAAATAATGTCCCCAGTATCTAAACTAGCATCTATCAGGTGGTAAGTGATACCAAATTCTTTATCGTCATTCAAAATAGCAAACTGAACAGCGGAAGCCCCTCTATGCTTTGGCAATAGAGAAAAGTGGGTGTTAATAAATCCTTTGATAGGAATATCGAACAAAGATTTAGGTACAATAAATCCAAAGTCAAAGGTTAAACATAAATCTGGTTTGATCTCGTTTAAAAGCTGTAATAGTTCTTCTTTTTTATTTAAATCAAATTTTTCAATTTCAAATAATGGGATTTTATTTTGTAAGGCAAATTTTTTAATTTCATTTGGGGTAGGGAACTTTGATTTCCCAACTATCTTGTCAGTCTTTGTAACAATCAAGCTAATTTCAAAATTTTTTGCCAATGCTTCTAAGGCTTTAATTGGTCTAGAGGAGGTTGAAAAAAAAGCAATTTTATTCATCTTCATCTATAAGATTATTATACTCAGTCTCTGTAATCAACTTACCAGTCATTTTTTCAGTAAATATAATTCCGTTTAGGTGATCTATTTCATGCTGTATAACTCTGGCAAAGAAATTTTTAGCTCTAATCTTATGCTCAGTTCCATTCTCATCGGTGTAAGTTAGTTTAATGCCCTCAGGCCTCATAACCTGGCCGTACATTCCTGGAATAGAAAGGCAAGACTCCCAGTCAATATCTTGGTTTTTGGACTCAGAGATAATCCTAGGGTTAATCATTACCTTGTTCTCAATTAGTAACTTGTCCGTATTTGGAAGTACCTTAAAATCTCTAACTAATATAATTCTCTTATTAAAGCCAATTTGTGGGGCTGCAAGCCCTGCCGCCTCAGGCTCGGTTTGATTGACCGCCGTCTCTACCAGGTCTCTGATTATTTCTTTTGTTTCCGCAGAAGTAATATCAGTCACTTTTGAAGACTTTGCTGAGAGTATTTTATTTGGAGCTACTAAAATGTTTTTTATTGACATATCAGGTATTTTAGCATTTATTGATCTTAAATAAAAATCCTAAAGTGTTAAAATCTTGCCATAATGTTTAATTTTGCTAGTTTATTTACATACGACATCGGAATTGATCCTGGTAGTTATAAAACTAGGGCAGTTCTCTCGGGAAATGAATCAATTTATGATGATTTTACTTTTGTAACCTACAGCGCATTGAGTAAATCAGCGATTGCCTACGGAGATGACTCTAAAGAGATGGTCGGAAGGGTTCCTAAAGGCATGGAGGTTCACAGACCCCTTCAAAATACCGAGATTGTGACCAATGTTTTTTATGAAATGTATCTTAGAAATTTATTTGAAGGATTTAGTAAAAATAATTCCACTTTTAAGTTTAAAACCAAGCCAAAAGTTTATATTTTGTTACCGATAGACCATACCCAGGCTTCCCTGAAAAACTTTGAATCTAGCGTGATAAAGAGTGGGGCATCCGAGGTAGTTTTTTTGAAGAAACCCGTGGTAGCGGCCCATGGTATAGCCAATACCTCCACCAAAGAGCGTATAAAATTGATTATTGATATAGGTTATCAAAAAACTGAAATCAGCACTATATATAAGAATGAAGTTCACGAATCTAAGATAATTGATTTTGGAGGGGAGACTATTGATAAGGTTATTTTAAATAAGTTGATTGATGAAAAACGGATTCAGTGTTCAATGAATAACATAGAAAAGTACAAAGAGGAATGTCTAGTATTTCAACCCTTTGTAATGGAGAATGAGAAATTCAAGGTTGTTGGAAAAGATATAAAGAAAGGAATTCCTATTACTACGGAAGTATCCTTTTTAGAGCTTAGAGATATGGTATTACCTTTAATACGAACTGAGTTTCTAAAGCAACTAAAGGTATTTTTAAATACTCTTAACGATAGGATACTCGGGGATTTGTTTGAAGAAGGGGTATATTTGATCGGCGGTACTGCGAAAAACAAGTCATTAGCAAAATTATTGTCCAAAGAATTGGGAATAAGGTTTAATATTGTTAAAAATCCGGACCTAGTTTCTGTAAAAGGTCTCAAAAATATTATGACTAATAATGAATTAGTAGAAAAAATAAGAATAAAGACTGATAGATGAGAAGTTACATCCTAGCTATAGTCTTGATTGTATTAAGTTATTTTCATTTTACTTCTGCAGTTAAAGCAGTTTTACTTAATACCTTAACCTCAAGTATATTTTTTTATAAAAGTACTTCATTTGAAATTAAAGATATTTACATTTTTTATACTAACGTTGAAGGGATTAGAAGAGAGAATTTTTACCTAAAAAACAACATTCGTGATTTAGAATTAGCGTCATCCACCGCAAGAGTAGAGGGTTTGAATTTAGAGGGGTTAAATAGAGCTAAGAATTTATTCACTAGTGATCCTTTATTTGAAAATATCACTATAAACTATAGCAAAGTACTATTCTATAATCCTGCACTTTCTAAACTTTTAATTACAAATAACGACACAAGTTCTAAAATTAAAGCTGGAAATATAGTTTTGTACGGAAGAAATTTAGTTGGGGTAGTTTCTAGTATCTCAGGAAGTTTAATTGAGGTTAGATTAATTTCGGATCGGGATTTTGATTTAAACACAATTATTGTTACTAAAGACAGTAATAAAGTTAAAACCGTGACTTCTGGTGACAAATTTGATGGTTTAGCTATTAATAATTTATTATCAACCGAGCAGGTAAGTGACGGTGATTTAGTTATTACCTCATCCACCAATGAAGGAATTCTTTCAGATTTAATAATCGGCAAACTTGATCGTATTGAAGGTATCTCCTCCCAAACTTTTAGAAAGGCTTATATTAAGAAATTTTATGATCTAAACTATATCGAATACGTGGGAGTCATGCTAAATGATTAATACTATTCTAACTATATTATTTTCAGGGTTTTTTGTATTCAATCAAGTATTTTTCTTTGATAGTTTCACTTTTAAAACTGGGGTAATCTTATTTCCAATTTACTATTATTTTTTTAAAAATGACATGTATGCTCAAAGGATTTATACAATATCAATATTTGTGTGGTTAGAGTTAATTGGAAACTCCTATACAGCTATCGGAGTTCTAATATATTTGTTAGTAAAAGATGGTTTAGCAACTTTAAAGAAAAATTTTAATATTGAATTTGTGGATTATATAGAAATTTTAGGGATTCAGTTGTTGTACTATTTACTAACTTCTAACTTTCCAAGTTTTGATTACATTGCTAGTTTTTCAATTTTTATTTTACTTATTTTGGTTCGATTCATAAGAAGAAATGGATATTTCAGATTTAATAAAAACTAATTCGATTTATCTTAAATCCAAGAAATTATTAGGAAAAAGTTTTTCCTTTATTGAAAATCTCAATTTAAAGAAAAAGGATCAACTATTTTCAACTTCAGCTAATTCAACAGCTAAAATTTATTTTATAATAATTTTAATAATTACGATTGGCTATATATATAAGATAGTCCAGTTACAAATAGGTGACTACGAAAAATTTAAAAACCTATCTGCCAAAAACTACCTACGAACAGAATTAATTGCACCAAATAGGGGCTTAATCTTGGATCGAGAAGGGGAATACTTAGTTAAAAATATCCCTAAGTATGTTTTAAATCAAAATTTAAGTAAATGTTTACTCATTAAAGAGAATAATTTCATAGAATGTCGTAAAGAATTAAATGAATTACGTAACTTTATTGAATTTGATGAAAAGGAAATTCAGAAAAATTACTCCGAAAAAAATACTCTAATAAATATAAAAAAAGAGGTTACTAAAGATGAAGCAATTAAGATCGGCTCCTTAAAAAATCTTAAGAGTATTGAGGTTACAATAGTTCCTCTTAGAGAGTATCAGTATCCAAAGTCTATGTCTCATTTGCTTGGATATGTGGGCCTAAGTACAACCCAGTACGGTGTTTACGAGGGAAAACAAGGGATTGAGGATTTTTATAATGGAGTTTTGTCGGGGGTTTCTGGACAAGTTACTTATAAATCAGATTCATTAAACAATAAATTAGATTCATACTCTGAAATTTCACCAATATCAGGAAAAGACATCAAACTTACAGTCTCGGCAAAACTTCAGAATTATGCATTTCAATTACTTGAAGAAAAGATTAATAAATCTGATTCTATTAAAGGCGGGGTTGTTGTTGTAGAAAACCCAAAGACAGGAGAGATTTTAACGCTTGTTAATTACCCAACATTTGATTTAAACCAGATGTCTCGAGGAATTAGTGAAAAAGATTATCAAGAATTACTTTCAAAAAATAATTTCCCTTTTTTAAATAGATCCATTTCGGGTAATTACGCCCCTGGCTCAATTTTTAAATTAGTTACTGGTTCAGGAATTTTAGAGCAAGGTATTGCTAAGCCAAAAGATGAAATCTTTGATAAAGGATTCATTAAAATAGGGGACTATACTTTTAATAACTGGAAACTCGATGGTCATGGAATTGTAGATATTACAAGAGCTATGAAGGTATCAAATGATACTTATTTTTATATTTATTCAGGCGGGTTTGAAGGTAGAAAAGGTTTAGGTATTCAAGGAATTTATGACTGGTCGAAGAAATATAATTTTGGAGAAAAAACTGGAATCGACTTAAACGGCGAATTGAGTGGTTATGTGCCCAACGGAAAGAATAAGGTATGGTATTTAGGGGACACCTATATTACAGCGATTGGTCAGGGGGATGTGCTTGCTTCTCCGGTTCAAATATCCGTACTAATGTCATATTTTGCAAACAATCAAAGTGCCATGGTTCCACATATAATTTCTGAAATTTCAAACTACAAAAAAGTTGATAAAGTTTTGTATCAGAATTTATTGAGTAGTGATAACTACACAGTTCTTAAAAACTCGCTTAAAGAGGTTAATTCTATTGGGGGAACTGGCTACCCTTTTTTTGATTTTGAGGCTGTTCATGGTTTTAGCTCGGGTGGGAAAACTGGTACCTCAGAATATTTTGATGTAACAGCCGGTAAGATGCTAACTCACGCTTGGTATAGCGGGTTTGCTCCTTATGACAACTCGGAAATTACAGTAACAGTATTCTTAGAATCTGGGGGTGGAGGTGCTGACGACGCTGCTCCTATAGCCAGAAAAATTATGGATTTCTATTTTAAAGAGAATCTTTCTCAAAAATAAAATCTTAAGTTTGGTATAAATCTTAGTATGAAGTTTGAAGTCGAATACTCTGGTAATAAGCAGATACTAGAAGAGCAGAATACGTTAGGGATATTTGTCTCAAGGTCTAGAACCAAATACTCGCTAGAGATTGCACATGAGATTGTCATACAATTTCATAGTCTATATATTTTCTATATTACATTGCCGGCTTATGAGAGGTTAAACCTACAAAACCATCCTGGACGCTTTGTAGTTATTTACGATTCAGAAAATTGGTATAAACGAAAATCAATTAAAAGTGAGTTAGACATTAAAGTTAAAAACAATGAGGTAGTCGATCGAAAAACTGAATATTTATTTTTAGATTTATTTGTAGCTCAAAAAGTTAGAAATATATTAATTTTAGAAGCTACAAGATACAGTAAGAACCTTGAAATTATTGGGACCTATTGTGCTGAGAGGGGGCTTAATGTATTTTGTTTACCAGGCAGAATAACTGATCCTTCGAGTACTGGAACAAACAAAATGATTTTTAATGGAGCGATACCTTTGTATAGTCTGGACTTGCTAAATGTATAAAATATAGACATAATAAAAAAACTTTGTATGAAACTTGTAATTGTAGAGTCACCAACTAAAGCTAAAACACTTTCCGGATTTCTTGGAAAAGAGTATGTTGTTAAGGCCTCTTACGGCCACATTAGGGATTTACCAAAAAGTAAACTTGGTGTTGATGTGGATCATGGGTTTGAAATAACTTATGAAGTCAATGATAAGGCTAAGAAGGTACTATCAGAACTTAAAAAAGAGGCTAAGAACGCTTCAGAGATTTATTTAGCTACTGACTTGGATCGAGAGGGTGAGGCCATTTCTTGGCACCTTTTAGAGCTTTTAAAAGATAAAAAAAAGAAGGACCAGGTTTTCAAAAGGGTAGTATTTCACGAAATTACTAAAGACGAGATTCAGAAATCATTTAGCCACCCCGGAGAATTGAATTTTAATCTAGTAGATTCCCAACAAGCTAGAAGGGTGTTAGATAGACTAGTAGGTTATAAACTCTCCCCCCTACTTTGGAAAAAAGTAAGGTACGGGTTATCTGCCGGAAGAGTTCAAAGTGTCGCGGTTAGAATAATAGTTGAAAGAGAAAAAGAGCGACAGGCTTTTAAAGCTGAGGAGTATTGGAGTCTTAAAGCTTTATTTAATAAGGATAAATTCGATATTTCTTCAGAACTTACAGAGCATAAAGGAAAGAAACTTGAGATTACCTCAAAAGATCAGATGGATAAGATTATCTCCGATATTCAGACTGCATCGGAATTTTCTGTTGAAGATGTGACAAAAACATCCAGAAAGAGAAATGCTTACCCGCCGCTTAAAACCTCTACACTTCAACAATCGTCAGCTAATATTTTCGGCTATGCAGCCAAGCGAACTATGTCCATTGCCCAGAAACTTTTTGAAAAGGGTTTCATTACATACCATAGAACTGACTCTTTAAATTTAAGCGAAAAATTTATTATCGAAGCTAGAGATTTTGTAAAAACAGAAATTGGTAAGAACTACCTTCCTACCGAACCAATAATTTATAAAACCAATTCCAAAGGTGCTCAAGAAGCTCACGAAGCTATTCGACCTACAGCTTTAGAAATTAAACCAAAAGGTCTAACAGACGATGAATATAAAATTTACTCGTTGATTTTTAAACGAGCAGTCGAGTCTCAGATGCTTCCAATCGAGTTTCTACAGACAACAATCAAGGTAAAATCGGAAAACGGTTATTTATTCAAGACAACCGGATCCATTATTACTTTTGAAGGTTGGTTGGCGCTTACTAAGAAGATTAATATTAGTGAAGACGATGATGAAATTAATGAACTTCCTGATTTGAAAGTGGGGGATAGGTTAAAACTTGAAACTTTGACACCAGACCAGCACTTTACTCAACCGCCGGCAAGATTCTCAGACGCTAGTTTAATTAAAACCCTGGAAGAGTTACAGATTGGAAGGCCTTCAACTTACGCCCCAACAATTTCTACTATTCAAGAGAGAGGTTACGTTAAAAAAGAAGGTAGGTACTTTGTGCCGGACGACGTAGCTTTTGTTGTAACTGACCTGCTTGTAAAATATTTTCCAGAGATTGTAGACTACGAGTTCACAGCGCACATGGAAGAGAAATTCGACGATATTGCTGACGGTAAGACAAAATGGGTACCAATCATAGCTGAGTTCTATAAACCATTCGAAAAAAACGTGGTTGCAAGAGATAAAGAGTTGCACAAAGCAGATTTCACCTTTTTAGGTATGTCAGAAGAAATTTGTCCGAAATGCGGCAAGCCTTTAATGATTAAGTTAGGTAAATTTGGAAAATTTTTGAGCTGCTCTGGATATCCTGACTGCGAATTTGCAAAGCCAATCGACGGTGAGGGAGTTGACGACCAGGGTAACCCCCTAGAATATGAAAAATGTGAAAAGTGTAGCGGAAGTATGGTTCTAAAGATGGGAAGATTTGGAAAATTTTTAGCTTGTTCCAACTATCCAAAATGTAAAAATATTAAAAAATTTGTTGAAAAGATTGGTATGAGCTGCCCATTATGTATCGAGGGTGACGTGATTGTTAAGAAGTTTAAAAGTAGAACCTTTTACGGGTGTAGTAGGTACCCCGATTGTAAATATACATCCTCAAAAAATCCTTTAGAAAAATCCGAAGATAGTACTGAATCAGCTGAAGAAAATTAATTATTGAAATAGTTGATTTAGTGTGATAAATTCGTGAATATGTCAAATATCCAACCAACAATAAATGATTTATTTTCTGCCGGAGTTCACTTTGGTCACCAAACTAACAAGTGGAACCCTAAAATGGCTAAATATATTCATTCGAATTCCTTGGGAGTCCACATTATTGATCTTTCAAAAACTGAGTCACACTTACAAACTGCATGCAAATATTTAGAAGAGGCTGCTACAAATGGGGCCCAAATTTTATTCATAGGAACAAAAAGACAAGCTTCCGAGATTGTTAAATCAGAAGCTAAGAGATGCGCCTCAAACTATATTTCAAATAGATGGATTGGTGGAATGTTGACCAATGTTGCAACTATTAGATCAAACATTAGAAAATTAAACGAATACAAAACAAAGTTTAATTCCGGTAATTTTGAAAGCTACACTAAAAAAGAAAAATCTATTATTTCAAAAGAAATTGAAAGATTAGATTCTATTTATTCAGGAATTGAAACCTTAAACAGCCCTCAAATTGCTATTATTGTTGATCCAAAAAGAGAGAACACAGCTCTTAAAGAGGCTAAACTTCTTGGAATGAAGATTGTTGCACTTGCAGATACAAACACAAATCCTAAAGATATTGACTATTTAATCCCAGGAAACGATGACGCTATTAGATCAATCTCACTAATTGTTTCAGCGTTAGCTGACGCTGTTGAAAGAGGAAGAAAGTCTTACGAAGCTAAGCCTAAGAAATCAAAAATGGCTGAACTTGAGGATCAAAAGAACGAGAAGAGAGTTGCAGCTGCTGGTTCTAGAGCGACAGAATCCAAAGCTGAGGACATAAAAGCTGCTCCTAGCAAAAACTAATAAAATTGTATACATTTATTAAGGAATACATTTATGGAATTCGATATCAACATTATCAAAAAATTACGAGATGAAACAGGTGCTGGAATTATGGACGTTAAAAACGCCTTAATTGTTGCAAATGGAGATGAAAAAATTGCAAAAGATGAGCTTCACAAAAAAGGTTTAGCTAAAGCCGAGAAGAGATCGGAAAGAGAAGCAAACGAAGGGTTAGTTTATAGTTATATCCACAACGGTTCTAAAATTGGAGCCATGGTCATGCTTACTTGTGAGACTGACTTTGTGGCTAAAACTGAGGACTTTACAAAAGTTGCTAAAGAAATTTGCTTACAAATTTCATCAGAAGATTATTCAGATCTTGAAGCGCTATTAAATTCACCATATATACGAGATGAATCTAAGAAGATTTCTGACCTAGTTTCAGAGATTTCTGGAAGAACAGGTGAAAAAGTAGAGCTTAAAAAGTTTGCTAGATTTGCTATATAATTAATAGATGAATAAATTTGAATTAAAAAAAGATTTAACAGAAGCAATTGATTTTTTCAAATCAGAGTTAACTAAAGTAAGAGCAGGCAGGGCTTCTTCTTCTCTAATAGAGGATATAACAATAGAAGTTTACGGAAGCAAAATGAGACTTAAGGAGTTAGGGTCTATTACTGTACCTGAGTCTCAGTTGATTATTGTGTCTCCTTGGGATAGATCTCAAATACCAGCAATTTCAAAAGCTATTAATACTTCGGAGTTAAATTTAAACTCTTCGTTTGATAATGAAAAGGTAAGAGTTCCGTTACCTGCACTTTCACAGGAGAGAAGAGCTGAGTTAGCTAAGCTAGTTTCTACTAAATTAGAGGCTTGCAAGACAACAATCAGGAACCTCAGAAATGATGTAATGAAGTCAGTTGACAAACAATTTACTGATAAAGCCCTTTCCGAGGATGAGAAATTTCAACAAAAAGAAGAAGCAGATAAAATAATTAAAGACTTTTCAGATCAAGCAGATTCTCTAGCTGATGATAAAAAGAAGAGTCTGATGGAACTTTAATGTCCTCAATATTTCTATTTTTTGGCATCATTTCACTTTTAGTTGTTATTCACGAGTTGGGTCACTTTTTTGCAGCTAAGAAGATGGGAGTTAAGGTCGAGGAATTTGGTTTGGGCTTACCACCAAAATTATTTGGCAAACAGTTTGGAGAAACTTTTTTTTCCTTTAATGCTTTGCCTTTTGGAGGTTTTGTAAGGTTAAAAGGTGAGGAAGAGAGTAGCAGTGAGAATGATAGCTTTGAATCAAAGAAACCCTATCAAAGAGCTTTCATAATTATTGCGGGTGTAGCGATGAATCTTGTTCTTGGTGTCCTTATTTTTCAAGGAACCTTATTCTCCAGAGATTTTAAATCAGAATACTTTCCTATTATTAATAACATAAAGCCTGTTTTTGGAAGACTTGAAGTAGTTTCAGGTTTAATTGCTGGTCTAAGTGACGAGTCTAAGCTGGATAGAGCTACTTTAAAGAATGGTGACTACGTTTATAGTATTAATCAAGTTGAGGTTTCCTCAAATGATCAATTAAAACAACTTGTTAATAGCTCAACTTCTGACAACGCTGTTATTGTACTTAAGAATATTAAGGATGGGACTTTAGTAAAAGAGGTTAGTGTTCCATTGATTAACAAAGATGGAAAAAAATACCTTGGAATCTACTTAGGTGATGCAGGTAGAGTTGTGTACGAAGGTAATGATCGGTTTATATCTGGAATTTTACACTCTGCAAACGTATTAAAGCTTTCTTTTCAATCACTAGGTTTATTAATAGATCAATCGATTCAAACTAAAGATATGAGTATTTTAACTGAGAACGTCGATGGTCCGGTTGGGATTTACAGTGTTGTTGACTCGATCAATCAAAATAACTCCTCAATTATTAATTTAGATATTTTAGAATTAATTGCTATTTTATCTTTAAGTTTAGCTGTGATGAACATTCTCCCAATCCCTGCCGTTGACGGAGGAAGGTTAGTATTCATTGTTTATGAGATGATTTCAAAGAGAAAACCAAACCCTAAATTTGAATTAGCTGTAAACAAGTATGGAATGCTATTTTTATTAGGAATGCTAATACTTGTTACATTCAAAGATGTAACTAATATCTTTGCTCAATAGAGTAGCCGATTTGCCAAATTCAAATTTTAATTTTATACTGTTTCTGGATATGATTTCTAAAAATACTGTTCATGATGAAAATTGTCTCTTTTGTAAGATTGTGTTAGGCCATGAGCCTAAAACTTTAATTTATGAAGATGATAATTTTATGGTTATAGAAAATAAGTACCCTGTGGCTCCAATCCATCTTTTAATACTGGATAAATACCATAGAGAGAAGAGTGACGTTCTAGCTGGGACTTATTTTGAATACGGTTACTATGACCTGTTGTTTAGCGTTGTACACAAAATTGTGCTAAAATATGGGCTTAACAAAACCGGCTATAAAGTAGTAAATAATGGGGCCGGTTACAACCACTTTGAGCACGAACATTTCCATTTACTTGGAGGTTCGGATCAAGAGCCCGGTGGTAGTACCTAATTTGTTTGTTTGGAGGTGTTTTAATTGACAAAAATTAAAATTAGATCAGGAGAAAGTTTGGAACAAGCTTTAAGAAGATTCAACCGAGAGGTTGTTAGATCTGGTATTCTTAAAGAAGCCAAAGAAAGAATGGAGTATACTAAACCAAGTACACGAAAATTCAGAAAAGGCAAAGAAAAAGCTAGAAGAATTTATTACGAGAACTTAAATAGTACAAAATAAGATGAACTTAGAAGATTTAAGAAAAAAATTAATAGAAAGTCAAAAGTCTCAAGATCAAATTGCCCTGTCGACCGTGAGACTTTTGATGTCGGAAGCAAAGAACAGAGAAATCTCTTTAAGAGCCGAATCAAAGGAAGTAGCTTCCGAGGATTATCTAAAGATGATAAAAAAACAGATCAAGAATAGAAATGAATCTATCCCTATGTACGAAAAAGCAGGTAGAACTGAAACTGCTGAAAAAGAAAAAAAGGAAGTAGTTTTTTTACAAAGTTTATTAACTGAATTTTTTCCTGATGAACCAATTTCTCAATAAAGATCAACTTAAAAAAGTTTTTATTAACGTTACATTTGTAGATGATGCCCAAATGTTGGAACTTAATAAAAAATATAAAAACAAGGATTACCCAACCGACGTTTTATCTTTCAATATTAATGAAACCATGGAAGACGGAAGATTTTATTTAGGGGATATTGTTGTGAATGTTGATCAGGCAGAGAGGCAATCTGCTGATTATAAAAATGATACAAATCACGAAATTTCAGCCTTAGTTGAGCACGGAACACTGCACCTACTTGGAGTTCATCACGATCATGACGAGTAAATACAAATTAATTGTCGGTTTAGGAAATCCTGGTAAAGAGCATAGTGTAAATAGGCATAACATCGGATTTATAATCCTGGATAATTTTATAAAAGATTTTGGAAGCTTCGAAAGCAGCCCCAAATTTCATGGCGAAATTTTTAAAAAAGGGGATACCCAATTTTTAAAACCTCAAACTTATATGAATTTATCGGGTAAGCCCGTTTCGGAAATTTGTTCCTTTTATAAAATTTCTCCCTCAGAAATAATAGTCATTCAAGACGAACTCGATTTAGAATTCGGTAAGGTAAAGCTATCGACAGGGAGCGGGGATGCAGGTCATAACGGTATTAAAGATATTATCTCAAAGCTTGGAACCAAGGATTTTACAAGATTACGATTCGGTGTCGGCAGACCTGAGGGGTATCAACCAGTCGAGGATTACGTCTTAAGCGATTTTTCACAATCTGAATTAGAAGCTATTTATAATTTTAAACTTTCAGACTATTTAAATTAATTTCTTCCTCTAAAATAGAATAACTATGTACTACACCAAGTATCGACCTGAAAAATTTGCTGATATCATCAAGCCAAATGCTGAAGTAGAGGCAATTTTAAACCAGATTGTAAAAGGTACTGTTGGTCACGCTTATATACTTTCTGGATCAAGAGGAATTGGTAAGACCTCAACCGCTAGGTTAATAGCAAAAGGAGTTAATTGCTTGAACTTTGATGGGGACGTGTGTGGTGAATGTGAGAATTGCATTGCTATTAAAAACGGAAGTTTCGTTGATGTAAATGAGATAGACGGGGCAAGTAATAGGGGAATTGAAGAAGCAAGAAGCCTTAGAGAAAGTTTGAAGTTCGCTCCTTTAAAAGGGAACAAAAAAGTTTATATCATAGACGAAGTCCACATGTTAACTACAGAAGCTTTTAACGCCCTTTTAAAGGCTATAGAAGAGCCTCCAGTGTACGTTATGTTTATTTTGTGTACTACAGAGGTGCATAAAATTCCTGAGACAATTAAATCTAGATGTCAGCTATTTATCCTTAAAAAACCAAGTAATAATCAAATTATTTCTAAACTTAAAAAAATTGTAGATACAGAGGGCTTGCAGATCTCTGAGGAATTACTAAACGAATTAGCAATTCAATCAAATGGGGGATTTAGGGATGCTGAGACCCTCTTAACTCAGATACAGAACAACCCTAATTTAGTTTTAAATATGGATAATACTGACTCAAAATTAGAGTTTCTTGAAAATGCTTTGCAGGGAAATGCTAGTTATTTAATAGAGTGTGTTAGTAACTTAGAGAAAAATGGAGTAAATATTGTAAATTGGTTAGCAAGTTATTTAACTTTAGTTCGAAACATACTTCATTTAAAGTTAGATATTAAAAAATCAAACTCATACTTTAATGAAACTCAACTTCAGAAAATTTCAAACTTTATAACTACTATAGATACAGGAAGTATAGTAAATCATTTAAATGGGTTTATAGAAATCTATTCTAAGATTAGGTACTCACAAACACCTGAGTTGGTGTTTGAAGTATTGCTTTTGAACAATTTCATTCAATTCGAAGCACCAAAAAAAATAATATACTCAACTAAAGCCGTGAATATAACAAGTAAAAAAGAGAGTAGTGGGTCAAATATTTCTCCAAAGAATAAAGAGGAAGTTACTCAAAATTTAGATCAAAATCAATTTCTAAAACTAGAAAAAAACGAAGACGAGATAGCAGAAGAGGTTGTTATTATCGATGGTGGCGATGAGTTTGTTGGGGAAATGGTTATTTCTATCGATGATGTTAGGCAAAAATGGGGAGATGTGATTAAAACTGCTTCTGTAGAAAACAAAACCATTGAAACTCTTCTTCGGGTTATTAGACCTAGAAGTACAAATAACGACACCATCACCCTCGAAGTTGACTTCAAGTTCCATGCCGAAAGATTAGATAACAATAAGAATAAATTAATAATAGAGAAAATTTTGTATTCGGTATTTGGACAAAAATTGTTCTATAAATGCGTCATTGAGAATAAGAGAACCACCAACGGATTCAACGAGGGGGAAGTTCAGAATCTGACTGATTACAATGTAGCTCCCCCTAAAGATCTTTCTCCAGATGATGTATTATCTATATTTGATGGAGGTGTTCCTTCCAAAGGTTAAACATGAAAATACCAAAGCCAATTTCTAAATTAATAGAGTCGTTTGAGAAACTTCCAGGCATTGGTCCAAAGAGTGCTCAAAGACTTACTTTTTATTTAATGAGAGTTCCTGAGTACGAGATAGAAAGTTTTGCCGAAAACCTAACTGAACTTAAAAAGAGAATCGTATTTTGTGAAAATTGTAGAATTATTGATGAAAGCACCCCTTGTTCAATTTGCTCAGATGATATGAGGAATAAATCTCAAATTATTGTTGTCTCAAGCCCCTTAGATGTTTTTGCATTTGAAAAAGTTGGCTATAAAGGTCAGTACCAAGTTTTACATGGAAATATCGACCCACTAAATAATTTAGGACCTGAAGAATTAAAAATTCATTTACTAATTAAAAGGTTAAAAGATCTGATATTAGATTTTCCTCAAGTAGAAGTTATTCTTGCGACCTCAACTTCACTTGAAGGGGAATCTACTGCAATGTATATTTCTAAAATGATTAAAGAAAATGTTGATGGCTTTGAGAAAATTAAAATTTCAAGAATTGCTAGAGGTATACCTATTGGAGGGGATATTGAGTACGCCGATGATATTACATTATCTAGAGCTTTAGAAGGTAGATCCTCGTTCTAAGATAGAATTTTTGCTAAAATAACCTCGTGATTAAACTTTATAATTCATATTCAAGAGAACTTGAGGAGTTCATTCCTCTTAAAAGTAGAGAAGTTTCAATGTACACCTGCGGACCAACTGTTTATTCAAAAGTACACATTGGTAACCTTCGAACGGCAGTTTTTTCCGACATTGTGGCTAGAACTCTTAAATTTAATGGTTATTATGTAAAAAATGTTGTGAATATCACTGATGTCGGTCATCTGACATCGGATGCTGACTTAGGTGAAGATAAGGTAGAAATGGCTGCAAGACAGCTCGGGAAAAGTGCTTCAGAAATCACTAAATTTTATACTGATTACTATTTAGACTCAATTAAAAAACTAAATGTTTTAATGCCTTGGAAGCTTACCAAAGCTACCGAATACATTAAAGAACAGCAATTTCTAATTAAAGTTCTTTTGGAAAAAGGAATTGCTTATCAAACTGAGGACGGCATTTATTTTAATATTTCTAAATATCCAAATTATTTTAAATTATCAAATCAAGATCCTAAAAAAATTGATAGAGCAAGAATTGAAGAGAATTCGAATAAATTAAATCCTCACGACTTTGCACTTTGGAAATTTTCAAAATCATCCGAAAAAAGACTTCAGGAATTTGATTCTCCTTGGGGTAGAGGTTTTCCAGGTTGGCATATTGAATGTTCGGCGATGGCTTTAAAAGAGCTAGGAGACACAATTGACTTACATTTAGGTGGGGAAGATTTAAAGATGACTCATCATCCAAATGAAATTGCTCAAAGTGAGTGTGTTACAGGTGAAAAATTTGTAAATTACTGGATGCACGCTTCTTTCTTAAATTTAAATTCAGAAAAAATGAGTAAGAGTAAAGGAAATGTTACTTTACTAGAAGACTTGACCGAAGGGGAGGTTAGCCCATTAGCTGTTAGATACTATTTTTTAACATCAACTTATCGAAACCCAATGAATTTTACAGACGAAGGTTTTGCTGCAGCTAACAATGCCTTAAAAAGAGCTTATGATTTTGTTGCCGGGCTTAAAGTTGATGATTCTTACAAATATGACGAAGTATTTACAGAAAGATTTCAAAAAGCCTTAAATTCTGACTTTAACACCCCTGCAGCTTTAGGAATTTTTTGGGAAGTTGTTACGTCCGCACTTCCTGAAACTATTAAATTAAATACCTTGATCAAAATGGATGAAGTTTTAGGATTAGGTTTAATAAATTATGTTGGGTATGATATTCCTGTTGCTGTTTTAGATCTCGCCAAACTTAGATGGGAATATAAGAGACAGGGGATTTACGATAAAGCTGACTTTATGAGAAGGGAGATCGAAAAGCTCGGTTTTGAAGTTCTAGATCAAAAAGACACCTATCAACTAAAGAAAGTTTTTAAATAATTTTTATATTTGACATATTTTGTAAATAAAATAAAATAACACCCTGACCCAAATCTTATTAGGAGGAAGTGTATGAAGTCTGAAAGACTTTTTGGCGGTGGTAATGATTCTACTGCCAAGTTAATTAACAATATTCATTTTATTGTTAAATCGCAAGAGGATACTATCTACATTGTTGGAATGCGTGGTGGCTCTAGGATTTTTGACCTTAAAATTGATTTTAAGGACTTTAATTGGGAGATGAACTACATTCC